>JAURIG010000055.1 GCA_030832905.1 Bacteroidota bacterium | reverse complement strand
AGTTGTTCTTCAATTTTATGGCGCACATGGGAATACAAAGAGAGAGCTGCTGAGGCTTTAAAATTAACCGCTTCAGACATGCTTAAAAACAAATTAATAGATGGCATTATTGAGGAACCATTGGGCGGCGCTCACAACGATGTAGAAACAGCCATTGCCAATGTCAAAAAAGCCATTCAAACCAATTACAAGCGCTTAAAAACACTGTCATCAGACAAATTGATTGATGAACGTATTGCTAAATTCAGCGATATGGGTGTGGTGAAAGAACTTGAAGCCTAATTGACCTTTATCATCTTCAAAACCTTATGTTATTTCAATGGCATAAGGTTTTTTTATGCAATAGTATTTTCGATTTTGCGTTAAATGCACGATGAAAATTGACATTAACGCACCTTGTCATGAAAATTGGGATGGTATGGGACCAAATCCAAAGGGCAAACATTGTTCTAAATGCGAAAAGACTGTTTACGATTTTTCAAAATACGCTGATGCTGAAATTGTTGATTTCTTCAAAGACCGTCCTAATGTTTGTGGTCGTTTCAACGCATCTCAATTGGGGCGAGATTTAACTCAAACAAGGCCGCACTCTTCTAAATGGGCTATTGCAGCCTGTGGTGTGTTATTATTATCATCAGGGTCAATAAACGCCCAAACCCATTTACAAATGGGTCAGGATAGTAGTCTGGAATCGATTGTTCAAAAATCAATTCCACTTACTCGGGTGCTTAATGCTTCTTTTTCTGAAGCCAGTACTCGAGATGCTTGTATTTCAAAAATGCGTTTGACAATCGATAGTTTTTCTATTGATGTAAACATAGACAGCTCCCGCAAGGCCAGTGTTACTATACCTCTTACTTTGAGTGGCGAAAGGGTAGATATACTACTAATTGATTTTAAAGGGGATGCTTTTCAATTAGAAGCGGTTAATATTGGTGAGGGTGAAATTTTTTTTATACCATTGGCCAATGGAAGTTGGACTTATACACTTCCTATGAGTACTTTATGGCATTTACCTGAGCCCCCAATAATTCATACTATGGGCATTCCTTCGCCCTATATTTGGGGGCCACCCGTATTGCCCAATGTTTATATAAACAATCCTATTGATTCTCTCATCATTACTATGGGTGACACTGTTTTGTCAGAAGCAATTGTAAAACCTGATTCTATCAAACGCACTGTAAAAGGTGGAGGGAGAATTCGCCAAAAACAAGACGCTCAATTTGGGCCTTGGGGTATTGGCATTGCCATTGGCTTATTGGGCTTAATGGCATTGGCTTGGCGGAAATTCAAGCATTTTATTAAGGCATAAAAAAAGGGAAGCATTAGCTTCCCTTTTAATGTATAATGACGGCTGATTATTCAGCGCTTGTTTCGTCTTCTTTTTTAGCTTTTGCAGCTCTTGGCTTTTTAGCTGGTGCTTCTTCCGTTGCAACTTCTGTTTCTGCTACAACTTCAGCTTTTGGAGCAGCCGCTTTGCGTGGGGCTTTAGCTTTAGGTGCTTCAACTACTGCTGCAGTCTTTTTAGCTCTTGGCGCATTGTCAGGACGAGATACTGGAGTAGCATCTTTTACTTCATTCACAATGGCTTTGAAAGCTTCTGGATGATTTAAAGCTAAGTCAGCAAGGGCTTTTCTGCTTAGGGTAATGTTTTTAGCATTCAATTTGCCAATGAACTCAGAGTATGATAAACCAAACTCTCTCACAGCGGCATTGATACGAACGATCCATACTGAACGAACATTTCTTTTCTTTTGTTTGCGGTCGCGGTAAGCATAAGCTAAACCTTTTTCAACTGCATTTTTAGCGACGGTCCAAACATTTTTTCTTCTACCAAAATAGCCTTTGGCTAATTTGAGGACCTTTTTTCTACGTTGCTTACTCGCAACATGATTAACTGAACGTGGCATTGTTTCTTATATAGTTATTTAATTTATGGCAGGCGTCTTACACGGGTAAGAACTTAAGCCTGACAAGGTTTCAAATGGAATTATTTACCAATACCTAACATGTATTTCATGTTAGACATGTCTACTTCACTTACCAAACCGCTTTGTGCCAATCCGCGTTTACGTTTGGTCGCTTTTTTGGTCAAAATGTGGTTTTTGAACGCTTTTTTGCGTTTTATTTTTCCTGTGCCTGTAATGCTAACTCTCTTTTTTGCACTACTGTTGGTTTTCATCTTTGGCATAATCGTGGTATTCTTGGTTTAATTATTTTTTCTTAGCGGTTGGTGATAGTAAAATGATCATCTTTTTACCTTCTTGTTTTGGTGGGGCTTCGAGTTTAGCAACGCCTTCTTCAATTAATTTGTTGGCAAAACGCATTAATAACTCTTCACCTCTTTCTTTGTATACGATGGTTCTACCTTTAAAGAACACATAGGCTCTTACTTTGGCACCTTCGCCTAAAAATTTAGTCGCGTGTTTTAATTTAAAATCAACGTCGTGTTCATCAGTGTTTGGTCCGAAACGGATTTCTTTTACTTCGTTAACAGCTGCGTTGGCTTTAAGTTCCTTTTGCTTTTTCTTTTGTTCGTATAAGAACTTGTTGTAATCAGCAATACGGCAAACTGGCGGCTCAGCATTTGGCGAGATTTCAATTAAATCCAATTCCATGCGTTGAGCCAATGCCATAGCGGCACTTAGTTTCATAATGGCGCTTTCAACATCTTCACCTACAACCCTAACTTCAGGGGCTGTAATGAATCCATTGATGCGGTGCAAAGCCTCTCTACGACCTCTATTTGGACGAGGACCGCTTGGCTTTTTGTGCACTACTGTTGGTTTAAACGGTTTCTTTTGCAATATGCCTTTTTTATTAGTTTAATTGTTGTTTGATTTCAGCTTCTACCAATTGGACAAAAGCTTCAATCGACATTGATCCTAAATCTTCTCCACCTTGTTTTCTCACAGTTACAGAATTGTCAGTTTGCTCTTTCTCGCCAAGTATTAGCATTAAAGGCACTTTCTTCATTTCTGCATCTCTGATTTTCTTGCCAGTTTTTTCCGACCTATCGTCAATGAGGGCGCGAATATCGTGCTTTTTTAGGATATTTAAAACTTTTTCTGAATATTCTTGATATTTATCGCTTATTGGCAATAAACTCACTTGTTGAGGATTTAACCACAGAGGGAATTTGCCAGCGTAGTGTTCAAGAAGGAAACCAATGAATCTTTCGTGGGTGCTCAAAGGCGCTCTGTGAATGATCAAAGGGCGTTCTTTTTCGCTTTTTTCATTGATGAAGTATAAGTCAAAGCGTTCTGCTTGAGCAAAGTCAACTTGGTTGGTAGCCAATGTAAATTCTCTGCCTATTGCGCTCCAAATTTGAATATCAATCTTAGGCCCGTAGAATGCGGCTTCATCTTCAACTTCAACAAAAGGAATATTGGCATTCACTAATACATTGCGCACCATGTCTTCTGTTTCTTTCCAAAGCTCAGGGGCATTAATGTATTTCTGACCTAACTTTTTTGGGTCGTGTTTGCTAAAGCGCATTACGTATTTGTCTATACCAAATACCTTGAAATACTTAAGGTATAAAGCATTAACGGCTTTGAATTCAGCTTCGAATTGCGCCTTGGTGCAATAGATATGCGCGTCATTCATTTGCAATGATCTTACACGCATTAAGCCAAATAATTCACCTGTTTTTTCATAGCGATAACAAGTACCATACTCAGCATATCTAACAGGTAGATCTTTGTATGATTTAGGGGTCGCTGCAAATATTTTATGGTGATGTGGGCAGTTCATGGCTTTTAGATAGTATTGAATACCATCTAATTCCATTGGAGGGAACATGCTGTCTTTGTAATAGGGTAAATGCCCGCTTTTAAGGTACAAACTTTCTTTGGCAATGTGAGGTGATTTAACACGCTCATAACCAGCTGCTTTTTCTGTTGATTTGGCGAAGTTTTCAAGCAATTCAATAATGGCGGCACCTTTAGGTAACCACAATGGCAAGCCTGGTCCGATATCATCATCAAAAGCAAATATTTCTAATTCTTTACCCAATAGTCTGTGGTCGCGTTTTTTAGCTTCTTCCAGCATGGTTAAATGCGCGTCCAATTCTGATTTCTTGGGAAAGGTAATGCCGTAAATACGGGTTAATTGTTTGTTTTTTTCATCGCCTCTCCAATAAGCCCCAGCCAAGTTTAACAACTTAACAGCTTTAATGTGCCCTGTGTGAGGTAAATGTGGCCCTCTACACAAATCAACGAAATTGCCTTGTTGGTAAAAAGTAATGTTGCCATCTTCAAGGTCTTCTAGTAGTTCTAATTTGTAAGGGTCGTTTTTTTCTTTGAAGTATTGAATGGCTTCAGCCTTAGAAATGGCTTGACGTTTAAATACTTGTTCTTGTTTGGCCAATTCAAGCATCTTGGCTTCTAATTTGGCAAAATCTTCACTGCTGAATTTGTGGTCGCCAAGATCTATGTCGTAGTAAAAACCATTTTCAATGGCGGGTCCAATGCCAAATTTGACCCCAGGGTACAAAGCTTCTAAAGCCTCAGCCAAGAGGTGAGCAGAAGAATGCCAAAAAGTTGATTTGCCTTCTTTGTCGTCCCATTTTAAGAGTTGCAAATGCGCATCAGTTTCAATAGGTCTGTTGGTTTCAATCACCGTGCCATTAACTTTTGCCGCAATAATGTTTCTAGCCAAGCCTTCGCTTATGCTTAAAGCAATTTCATGAGCAGTAATGCCCTTGTTGTAATTTCTGACACTGCCGTCAGGTAAAGTGATTTGAATTTCCGACATATAAGGGTTGCAAAGATAAGCGAAACCCTTGAATCGTAAAAGTCGAAAATATTCGAGTTGGGCTTAAAATTCCCAGCGTATTCCAAATTGTTGTTTGCCGCCTTGAACGCTTGAAAAGACATGCCAAGGCTTGCTTTTTTGCATGGCCAAAGGTTTATCAATGTTGAATTGGTAGAAATGGGCATCTACAGCAGCATCAATAATGTTGAGAACGTAAAAGGCTGCTATGGCTATAATGCCGTAATCACGGTTGGTTCGGTAGTAAGTTCTTTGCGCTTTTAGGGCAGAAATTGGCATATTGGTAAAGTACCACGATGTTTTAGTCGTACTGTCATTGTCAGATAAATTAATCAATGCTGCTTGTCTGACTTTAAACGAATCTCTGTTGCTAAGCATGTAGTAACTGGATAGTCCCAAAGTGGCATATACCAAGGGGATCTTCCAGTATTTTTTGTTGTAGGCTTGTCCTAAGCCAGGAAGCACTGCACTGTAAATGCTGGCTTTCTTAGGGGAGTGTAATTTAACAATACTTTGAGTCTGTTGGGTGCTGTCTGCGTGTGCTAAAAAGCTTAGCATACAAAATGAAATGGCTATCCAATGCTTTGTTTTAGTCATTATTGGCCAAACTATTCAAAATGCGTTCCAATTCTTTTTGGTTTTTGAAAGCGATTATGATTTCGCCTTTTTTACCTTTAGGTTTAATGGTTAAGCTGGATTGAATTTTTGCCTCAATTAATGCTCTTTTAAGGCTAAGTGCATCATTTATTTCAAATTGATTCGATTGTTTTTTGCCTGGTGCAGCAACTGGTTGCTTGTCTTGTTTGGCTAATTTGACAATTTCTTCAGCACCTCTTACGCTCAAACTTTCTTGTTCAATTCTTCTGAATAAAATGACTTGCTCTTCGGGGTCTTCAACACTTAAAATGGCTTTGGCATGGCCCATAGAGATGCGGTTCTGTTGAAGTGCAATTTGAACTTCATCAGGTAATTTTAGCAACCTTAGATAATTGCTAACGGTTGATCTGTCTTTGCCCACTCTGTCTCCCAACTCTTCTTGTTTGAGCTGACATTCTTCCAATAAGCGTTTGTAGCTCAATGCCACTTCAATGGCATTTAAGTTTTCTCTTTGGATGTTCTCAATCAATGCCATTTCTAGCATTTCTTGGTCATTGGCAATTCTGATGTAAGCAGGTATGCGTTCTAAGCCTGCAAGAATAGAGGCTCTGGTTCTGCGCTCACCACTGATTAATTGGTATTTATCATAGCCCATTTTTCTAACAGTTACTGGCTGAATAAGCCCGTGAACTTTAATGGATTCAGATAATTCTTCTAATGCTTTTTGTTCAAATTCAGTTCTTGGTTGAAATGGGTTGGCATCAATGTCTTTGATTTCGATCAATTGAACGCCACCGCTCGCTCTGTATTCTGGGCTAACAGTAATATCGGTTTCAGCACTGTTTAATAAGGCTGATAAGCCTCTGCCTAAACCACTCTTTTTGGTTTTAAATGGGTTGTCTTTTTCTTTGCTCATGTCGCTATTATTCCATTACTTTTTCGGCTTTTTCCAATCTGGTTAAACCGTTGCGTTGTAAAATCTCTCTGGCCAAATTCAAGTAGGTGGTTGAACCTTTACTTGAAATATCATGTGCCAAAACTGGCACACCAAAACTTGGGGCCTCACTTAATTTGGTATTTCTTGGGATGATGGTATCAAACACCAAGTCTTGAAAATGCATTTTAACGTCTTCAACCACATGGTTGCTCAATCTCAGTCTTGAATCATACATGGTTAATAGAATGCCTTCAATGCTGAGGTTTTTATTCAATTCTTTTTGAACAATACGAATGGTATTCAAAAGTTTACCAAGTCCTTCTAAGGCAAAGTACTCGCATTGAACAGGGATAATCACTGAGTCTGCTGCTGTTAATGAATTGGTTGTGATTAAGCCCAAAGAAGGCGAGCAGTCAACGATAATGAAATCATATTCTTTCTTCAAAGCTTCAAATACTCTTTTCATTACTCTTTCGCGATTAGGGAGATCAATCATTTCTAGTTCTGCACCAACTAAGTTGATGTTAGAAGGCAACAAATGCAAGTATTTTAAATCGCTTTTAAGAATAACCTCTTTAGGCGGGGTATCATTAACCAAACAATCATATAAGCCAACTTTGATGTTTTGAGGATCAAAGCCAATACCTGAGGAGCTGTTAGCTTGTGGGTCAGCGTCAACCAATAAAGTTTTGTATTCTAAAACGGCTAAACTAGCCGCTAAGTTAATGGCTGTAGTGGTTTTGCCTACGCCACCTTTTTGATTGGCAATGGTAATGATTTTTCCTGTATTTGAAGATTTCATATTATATCTGAATGCTTTGTCCGATGTTCATGAGGGTTAGTTGTATATCTGCAGCTTTGAATTGAGCTTGGGCTTTTTCGTGGTCTATGACGATGTAGCCAAAGGTGTCAAAGTGCATGCCAATGACTGATTGGCATTTAATCCATTTTGAGGCAATAACAGCATCCTCTACATCCATGGTAAAGTTGCTGCCTAGAGGTAAAAAAGCTAAATCAATCTTGTGTTTCATGCCAATAATTTGCATGTCAGAACAAAGGGCTGTATCGCCTGCGAAGTAGATTGTTTTCTCTGGGCTTGTGATCACAAAACCTGCAGCTTGACCGCCATAACTGCCGTCGGGAAAGGCGCTAGAATGTTCGGCCTTAACCATTTGAACTTTGCCAAAATCGAATGCAAAACTGCCGCCAATGTTCATTGCATGGGTGTTGCTATAGCCTTGTTTTTGTAGCCAATCACATATTTCCCAAATCGCTATGATTTTAGCTTGGGTATTTTGAGCCAATTCAAGGGCATCTGCAATGTGGTCAAAATGGGCATGACTGATTAAGATGAAATCTGCTTTGAGTGATTTAATATCAATCGCTTTGGCCAATGGATTGGGGGTAATAAAAGGATCAAACAACAGTGTTTTTCCACCGATGTGAATACTGAAACAAGAATGACCAAGATAGTTTACTTCCATTTATACCTACATTTGAACTTTCAAAGATAAGATGCAGGCTTTTAGATTATTTGTCATTTACTTGGTATTTTTCCCCATTTGCATTGGGATAAATGGTTGTCAAGTTGTGGATAAATCAAAATCTGATCAGGTGTTTTACTACAACGAAGATCAATCAATTGCCACACTTGATCCAGCCTTTGTCAAATCTCAGAGTGAGATATGGGTAGTGTCACAAATGCTTGAAGGATTGGTGGAATACGATGATTCTTTGCGAATTCAACCTTGTTTGGCAAAATCATGGGAAATTTCACCCGATGGTTTGGTCTATACTTTTCATTTAAGACGCGATGTTTTTTTTCATGACAATCCAAAAATAAAACATTTGCCGAGGCCATTTTTAGCCCAAGATGTGGTTGAAAGTTTTAAGCGCATTGCAGACCCTAAAACCGCTTCTCCAGGTGCATGGATTTTTAATGATAAATTGGATTTAACCTGTTTTGATTCAGGCTCTAGCTTAAGGTTTCCTGTGGTTGCAACCAATGATAGCACCGTTCGCATAACTTTAAAACAGGTGTATGCGCCCTTCATAGATGTGTTGGCTATGCCTTATTGTTTTATTGTGCCGGTAGATTGGATAGACCAAGACTTTAGAAAACACCCAATAGGCACTGGCCCATTTTTAATGAAACAATGGGAAGAGGAAGTGAGTTTGTTGTTGCACAAAAATCAGCGGTACTATCGCTTTGAAAATGGCAATAGATTGCCTTATTTACAAGGGGTTTGCATAGAGAATGTAAAGAACAAACAAACCGCTTTTATGAAGTTTGTTCAAGGTGAATACGATTTCTTTAATGGCATAGATGCCAGTATTAAAGATGAGTTATTGACCAGAAAGGGCTTGCTCAAACCAAAATACAACGGTGCTTTCAAACTCTTGAAGCAAGCATTTTTGAATACAGAATACATTGGGTTCAATATTGATCCGGCTCAAACTTCACCCAATTTAGCGGTTTTAAATGCTGATTTCAGAAAAGCCCTTGGCTTTGCAATAGACAAACAGAAGTTAATTCAATACTTAAGAAATGGGGTAGGGATACCTGCAGACAAGGGCTTTGTGCCCTATGGGTTTGCTCAATACCCTTATGCTGAAGTCAAGGAGCACCAACACCAATTGGACAGCGCAAAGTATTACCTTAAGCGCTCGCGTGTTGATGTGACTAAAATGCAAGCAATCGTCATCAATACCACACAAGACTATTTGGATTTGATGGTATATATACAAAAGGAATGGAACCAATTAGGTGTGCCAGTAAAAATTGATGTACATCCTTCAAGTTTTTTAAGGCAACTTAGAAACGATCAAAAGATACATTGTTGGAGAGGCAGTTGGATAGCAGACTATTCTGACCCTGAGAATTATTTGGTTTGCTTTGAGTCCAAGAACTTTAGTCCATTGGGGCCCAATTATGCCCATTTTAAACAAGATCGTTTTGATGCATTGTTGCAAGACAGTAGGAGAGAATTATCGCCACAAAGACGCAATCAATTGTTGGCTCAAGCGGATAATTTACTCATGGATCAAATGCCTTACATCGTTTTGTTTTATGATGAAAGCATTAGAATGCATCAAAATTGGGTCAAAGGTTTGACAGCTAATCCAATTAATTTTTTGAGGTTAAGATCCGTTCAGAAAACAGCGCATTAACGCAGTCTTTGTTCCAATCTTTCGAGGTAGCGCCATTTCAACAAGGCCATTTGCGTATTGACCCAATCTTGGGCTAATGCATGGGCTTGAATTTGATCAAACACCTCTTGTTTGTAGCTGCCTATTTGTTTTTGCAAGGCTTCTGGTATGCTGGCTTCTTCAGTTTCCAATGCTTCGTTTAAGTCCATCATTTCCATTAAGAAATCATTGGGCAACTGAACGGTTTGCTCATTCAAGTCAGCTTGCAAATCAACAATGTATTGAGCCCTAGAAATAGGATTGCTGAGCGTTTTAAAAGCATTGTTGTTAAAGGAAGATGTTGCTATGGCAATGGCTTGATCTTCAATGTTGTCTGAATAAAAGTCTGGGTGATAAATTTTGCTTTTGTTCAAATACAACTGTTTGAGTGCTGGATCATCGATAGCAAAAGCTACTGGCAATTCATAGAAAGCAAAATAATTGCTTGTATTGGGCTTTTCAATTTGCATTACTTTACAATGAGTTTGTAAATATCATTGCCAAAGGCGAAGGCCATTAATGATAATAACAGCACCATTCCAATAACTTGCAATACAGTCATTACTTTTTCATTGATTGGTTTTCTAATGATCATTTCAACCAAAAGGAAGACCACATGACCACCATCTAAGGCTGGAATAGGCAATAAGTTCATAAAGGCGAGAATCAAAGACAATATGCCAGTTAAGGCCCAGAATCTTTCCCAAATCCATTCGGCACCAAACATAGTGGCTATGCCTATAGGGCCTTGAACAGATTTTCTTGGATCAAGTTTGCCGCTGACTAATTTTTTAAGCCCTGTTAAGTTATCGCTAAGCGCTTCACTTGCTTTAGAACTTCCTATACTAATAGATTCAACAAAGCCATATTTAAAGCTTTCAATTTGATTCATGTAGTAAATGTTTTGGAAAAAGCCCAAAGTGCCTTCAGGGCTAACTTTAATATTTAGGGTGTCTATGCTATTGTCTGAATGCTTTACAACTATACTACAATTTTTATTGGCGTAATTTGGAATGCGTTCTTTAAACTCATGGTACCATTCAACACTGCTGTCGTTCAAGCCAATGATTTGATCGCCTTTTTTAAGACCTGCTTTGAAGGCTGGTCCATCTGCAGCAACACTATCAATTAGACAGGGCATTCTTAAGTCAAACAAAGCATTTTTCTTGTCTGAAATTTGGTCAATGATGTTGTCTGGTAGAGTTAAAACAGTATCGTGGCCATTGCGAACTATATTGTAACAATTGCCATTGTTTAAAAACACAGATGGTTTTTTGATCTCATCAATAAACCTGACTTTATTGTTATTGATGCCAACAATCATGTCGCCATCTATTAAGCCAATGTTTTTGCCCACTTCTTGAGCATGAATGCCATATTTAACTGCAGCGATTGGTAAGCGCTGCTCGCCATAATACCAAGTGGCTAAAATAAAAATGATAAAGCCAAGTACGAAGTTAACTATGACGCCACCAAGCATTACTATCAAACGTTGCCAAGCTGGTTTGCTTCTGAATTCCCATGGTTCTGGTGCTTTGTTTAATTGTGTGGTATCTAAACTCTCATCTATCATACCGGCAATTTTCACATAGCCACCCATCGGTAACCAACCTATGCCATATTCTGTATCTCCTTTTTTAAAACTGAATAATTTGAAACCCCAGGCGTCAAAGAACAAATAGAATTTTTCGACCTTTATGCCAAAAGCTCTTGCGGCTAAGAAGTGTCCGAGTTCGTGAAGGGTAACTAAAATTGCTAGCGCTACAATAATTTGGCTAGCCATTATCAATGCATCCATGGTATATATTCTGCGAAGATAATCAAATAAAAACCATGTCTTTGTCATTTCTTTTAAAGCCTAATTTTATAGACGAATAATTTTTCGAAAAAATTTTATGGTGATTGATTTTTTTTTATATATTTGCACCCCCAAACAACGGGAAAGTTCTTTTAAAGAAAATGCGAGAATAGCTCAGTTGGTAGAGCGCAACCTTGCCAAGGTTGAGGTCGCGAGTTCGAACCTCGTTTCTCGCTCAAAAGCCCAAAAAAATGGGCTTTTTTTTTGTCCATATGCTTTGCATATGAGCTGATGCCCAGGTGGTGGAATCGGTAGACACGCAGGACTTAAAATCCTGTGGTAGCAATACTGTGCGGGTTCAAGTCCCGCCCTGGGTACATAGTCAGAGTGAGAGTGGGAGCGAGAGCATTCACTCAATTTCTGATGTTTTCTTAATATTTACTTTTATTCTTACACTTCCTCATAAAGAGTTTCGATTTTAGAAAACACAACGATTTTTCATAATGTCTTTTAATCAAAATTTAATTAGTTTTTGACGGCAAAGCTTGAGTGGAAATGAATGAACTAAGATTATAAAATACGCTCAATTCATTATCATAAGAATCGTTTAAATGATTGATGTAATGGTCAAAAATCTGAGTTAAATTTTATTTAATATTTGAAAGGATTACTATTCATTCAAAAAAGAATGATTTAGTTAACCTGTTCTATAGATTTGAACACGAGATCTTCTAAGAAATCAATTAAATGTTTGTTATTAGATTTTTTGGATTCAGATAAGGCTGGTAAGTTTTCCATAAAAAACTTTTGTGCATGAGACATCTCAAGTAGGGT
>JAURIG010000054.1 GCA_030832905.1 Bacteroidota bacterium | reverse complement strand
CAAATACTTGCAAAGGTCTATCAGGGCAATGCTTATCATTTTATTGCTGCCATGAATTGGGACAGCCTTCAAACGGATCAATTGTATGCCATGATGCAATTGCCTCTGCCTAACGTGTTAAAGACGCACGTTGCCGATTTATACATCAAACAAAGCAAGCTAGTGCAGAATTTGCTGCCTTTGTTTCAATCAAGCGATGTGACCATACAAGCCATGTTGTGTGAGGCTTTAGAGGGGCGTTTAAAAAGCAATTCAGCAGATAGCAATACACTTGCCTTATTAGGGCCACATACACTGGATAGTTTAAAACAGTTTCAGTCTGAATTGTATATGCCAAGAGATTTTGAAGCTTATGTGGCTTATGAGAAACTCATTAAAGCCATTGCGCATCAACCGTATCAATACCAATCTTGGTTTCAAAAAGGATACTCCATTCCAATAGACTGGCATGAAATCGATTTGATTCCTGCCAATCAACAAGTGGAACTACTCACCAACAAAGGCCGCATAGTTTTGCAATGTCAAGTCAATGAAGCGCCAGCCTCAGTGGCCAATTTTTTAAAACTCATTGACCAAGGGTATTACAATCAAAAGTACTGGCACAGAATGGTGCCTAATTTTGTTGTGCAAGGTGGGTGTCCTAGAGGTGATGGTTGGGGCAATTTGGACTTTGTTCAAAGAAGCGAATGGTCCAATACTTTAAGGTACAGTCCTGGAGCAGTTGGTTTGGCCTCCGCCGGAAAGGATTCAGAAGGGGTGCAATTCTTTATTACGCATACCTATACACCACATTTAGATGGTCGTTACAGCATAATCGCTTATGTAGTTGAAGGGCAAAGCATAGTGGATAGCCTGGAAGTGGGCGATCAGATCGTCAGCATGAAGCGCCTGTAAATCATTCAAAAAAAAAGCCTAGCTTATTAAGCTAGACCTTTTTAACACACATAATCCAAATATATCTTACTTCATCTCTTGAAGAGACGTCTTTGGCTTTTTTTAATCTGAAGATTTGTCTTCAGCGATTTGAATTTGCCCTGACATGAGCTTTTCCTTCAATTGTTTTTCTAAGTCTTTAACCATTTCTGGGTTGTCTTCTAACAATTCTTTAACGGAGTCTCTGCCTTGACCTAATTTGGTGCCACCATAGCTAAACCATGAGCCACTTTTTTGAACTAGGCCATTGTCTACGGCTAAGTCTAAAACTTCGCCCACTCTTGAGATACCTTTGCCATACATGATGTCAAATTCTACCACTCTGAATGGAGGAGCCACTTTATTTTTAGCAATTTTAACCTTGGTTCTGTTACCTGTAATTTCATCGCCATCTTTGATTTGGCCGATTCTACGGATATCTAAACGCACAGAGGCGTAAAATTTAAGGGCATTACCACCAGTAGTGGTTTCAGGGTTGCCAAACATCACCCCAATTTTTTCTCTCAATTGGTTGATGAAAATACAGATACAACCCGTTTTGTTGATAGTACCAGTTAATTTTCTAAGTGCTTGAGACATCAAACGCGCTTGTAAGCCCATTTTGCTGTCACCCATATCGCCCTCGATCTCTGCTCTTGGCACCAAGGCCGCCACTGAGTCAATAACGATCACATCTATAGCACCTGAACGGATTAGGTTGTCAGCAATTTCTAATGCTTGCTCTCCGTCATCCGGTTGAGAAATCAATAATTCACCTGTGTTAACACCTAGTTTTTGAGCATAGAATTGATCAAAAGCGTGCTCAGCATCAATAAAGGCACATAAGCCACCTTTCTTTTGAGCTTCTGCAATACAGCTGATCGCTAATGTGGTTTTACCACTGCTTTCAGGACCGTAAATTTCGATCACACGGCCTTTAGGAAAGCCGCCCACACCGAGTGCCATGTCCAAACCAAAAGAACCAGTAGAGATGGCTTCAACAGCCACTACGTTCTTATCATCCATCTTCATCACGACGCCCTTACCATAGCTTTTTTCAAGCTTGTCGATGGTTAATTTAAGGGCTTTCAACTTTTCTGCGTTTGTGTCTGCCATAACTTTATAGTTACGAATTTAATACAGAGCTGGTCTGTGATTATTCACATTCAGAGGAATGATATGCACAAAATTTTTGGGATAAGAATTGAGCCAAAAAAGCTATATTAGAGTGGCCTTTTGGCTTTACAGATGGGCGTTTTAAGCCTCAATTTGACCAATAAAGACTTCAGTGGCTGGTCCACATAAATACACTGACTTAAAATCTTGTTCCTGTTTTTCAAATTTGACCAATAATGCACCTCCGGGTGTTTGAATATTGACTTCAATTAAGCCGTTTGGCTTATTTTGTTTGATTGCAAATGCAATAGCGCAAGCCGTAACGCCGGTGCCACAACTTAAGGTTTCATTTTCAACCCCTCTTTCATAGGTTCTTACCGCTATGGTATGGTCATTCACTATGCTAACGGCATTCACATTAATGCCTTCTTGTTTGAAGGTGTCGCTGTAGCGAATAGCCTTTGCCCATGGGAGTAAATCAAAGTTCAAATCGTCAACAAAACTTACGTAATGCGGAGAGCCCGTGTTGAGGATATAGCTTGATCCATCCACTGAAACCTCTGACACATCTTTCATGTGCAAGTCCACCTTCTGCGCTTCCCAGTGGGCTTGGTGAGGTCCATCGACAGCTAAAAAAGTAGTGGTGTTGCCAGTAAATACCCCAAGTTGTTTGGCGAAATCTACTATGCAACGACCGCCATTGCCACACATAGTACTGATATTACCATCGCTGTTGTAATACACCATTTCAAAGTCGTAATCAGCTTTGTTTTGCAACAACATTAAACCATCTGCACCAATGCCAAATTTTGGGTGACACAATTTGGCCACATCTAAATTTGTGATATTGCCCTCGCGGTTGTCAATGAGGATAAAGTCATTGCCAGTGCCTTGGTATTTGGTAAAATGAATGGTCATTTGCTTTGAAGGATTAATTGTTTTAGGGTTTGGTCTTTGAGGCTTACAAACAGACAATTGGTATTGCAATATTCCAAAATAAACACATCATTGCCAATGCTTAAATACCATTTATTATCGGCTTTATAAAGTTTGTAGGTACTAATATGATTTTGGTAAATGCTTAAGGTCTTATAATCAAAGGTGTAAGTTTCGGTTTCGTCTTCAGACATCAACACATTAAATTTGATCAGCTCAGCACTGAGCGCCATGTTATATTCTGATTTATTTGTCGCATTTTTTTCAGGGCTTTTTGCCTGTTCGGTTTGAGGGGCAGCTGCCTTTCTGGAAAGACCTTTAGAGCTCTCAGTATTGTCTGTGCTTACCATGAGCACAGCAAGTGAACTATCTTTGATGAACCAGTCTTTAGTCCGGTAATGCAGTGCTTTAGGTGCAGCATCGTCAAGGCTTACTTGATCTTGTTCTTCTGTGCTTGATTCGATTGCCAATGGGATATCAATGGCTTCATCAGCAGCCAATGGATTTTGATCTTTAGTGATTATGATTTGAGGCGGGGCTTGCTCTGCTTGACTTGGTTCAGTGTTCAAAGTTGAAATGGAGTCAATGAGGGGAGGGCTTGGGTTGGTCTCTATGGCAATGCTTTGAGGGCTGCTAGGTGCTCGCTGTAAAACAATCAATAAGCCAATTAGGAGGGCTAAACTGGCAGCTATGCTCCATACTTTAGTGTACACTTGCCATTTAGGCTTCTGTGGCATGTGTGGTAAGTGTTCGCCTAAGTAGGCTTTTAAGGCAGCGCGTTCTTGAGCCTGTATGCCCAATACCAATAATTGGTAAACTTCAAATTCAGTTTTTAAATCGCTATCGCTCTTGAGGGCTTGTTCAAAGGCCAAGCGCTCTTCTTCGCTCATTGCTTGTTTCAAATACGCGTCAAATTGTTCGATATGTTCTGGCTTGTAATCCATTAAAAATCTGATCGCTTATAGCGGCTTAAGAATTGGGTTTGTAATTGTTTAAAACATTGGTGTTTTTTGGCCTTTACGGTGTCAGCATTGTTGTAAGATAAAATTTCTGCAATGCTTTGCATGTCTTGGCCTTCATAGTAGAATAAACTTAAAATGGCCTTGCATTTTTCGCCCAACAAATCCAAGAGTTGCCCCACTATTTTTAAATCTATTTGTTTAAGATTGTCAGCATTCACTGACATTTTTTCAGAGTCTAAATTCAAACCAGAAATGGATTGCATACGACTGGCCTTGTTCAAGCGTTTTAACCATAAGTTTTTAGCAATGGCAAAGGCTATGGTTTTGATTTTGGCCTTGAGTTCGAGCTCATTCCTTTTGATCTTTTCCCATAGGACTATGCAGGTGTCTTGCAAGATGTCGTCAACATCTTCAAGTCTGCCGTTGTTCTTAAGGATATAAGACCGTATGGCCGGATAATTATCTTTGTATAGTTGTATCATTGCCTCTTTTTGACCATTTTGAATGGCTGTAACCAGTTGCTGATCGTTTAATGCGTTTTTTTTAAGCACTTGGTAGGCGTTTAATACAGGTTAATCGATAAAGGTAAACACTGTCATACAAAATCAACAGGGCAACCGTTACAAAGGTAATTAAAAAGTTTTTGGAATACATTTTGAAGTTAATCCACACGAAAAATTGACACCTTTATATATATGAAAAAAATAGTAGGAATTTTTGCCATTGCCTTATTGGGCGGTTTAGTTGCCCTCGGCATCAACCAAGCGGTTCAAAGCTTTTCTGAACCAGACAATTTTCAAGACATGCAAAAACAACAGGCCAAATTTGCCAGTCAAATTGAGGGCGAAGGTGCGGCAGTTGCTTTTGATTTTGTAAAAGTTTCTGAAGTGAGTACCCCAGCCGTGGTGCACATTAAATCTCATTTTGAAGCGACCAAGCAAGAAGTGCCTAATATGGGCGGCGGCATAGATCCTTTTGAAATGTTTAGAGACCATGGATTTGATTTTAATATGCCTCAACAAGGCCCTGGCATGGCAGCCGGTAGCGGCGTGGTGATTACACAAGATGGTTATATCGTTACCAATAACCATGTGATTGACAATGCGAGCAAGATTGAAGTAACCTTAAACGATAAGCGCACTTTTATTGCCGAAGTGATTGGGGTTGATAAAACCACAGATTTGGCCTTGTTAAAAATCGATGAAAAGGGTTTGCGTTTTATGTCTTTTGGTAACAGCGATGATTGCAAAGTGGGGGAATGGGTTTTAGCAGTTGGTAATCCTATGAATTTAACCAGTACAGTTACCGCCGGTATTATTAGTGCAAAAGGCAGAAGCATAGATTTGTTGCGCCGTCAAGACAACCAATACGCCATTGAGAATTTTATTCAAACCGATGCGGCCATTAACCCAGGTAACAGCGGTGGGGCTTTGGTGAACACCCATGGACAATTAATTGGCATCAATACCGCCATTGCGTCTCAAACAGGTTCTTATACAGGGTATGGTTTTGCCGTGCCGGTGAACTTGGTTAAAAAGGTAATGGACGATTTGTTGAAATACGGTAAAGTTCAAAGAGCCTTGTTAGGTGTGGCCATTCAAGACATAACACAAGATATTGCCGATAAAGAAGGCCTTAAAGATTTAAATGGGGTATTGGTTAAAGAAGTGACCGATGGAGGCTCTGGCGAAAAGGCTGGGGTTAAGAAAGGCGATGTGATCACTAAGATCAATAGCATTGAAGTGAACAGCGTGTCTGCTTTGCAAGAAGAGATTGGTAAATTCCGCCCTGGCGATAAAATTACGATTGAAGTGAAACGTTCTGGGGAGCTTAAAACTTTGAATGCCACTTTGAAAGGCATAGATGGAGAGGAAGCTACAAGTATGGCAGATAAATCTTCAGCAAATACGGTAAAGGGCCTCGTGTTAGAGTCTTTGAGCAGTGCTGATAAAGACTTGTTAAAAATCAAACAAGGGGTAAAAGTGACTGCTGTTAACGATGGGCCTTTTAAAGGCAAAATCAAAGCTGGCTTTGTGATTACAAAGATAGATAAGCAAGCGGTGTATAGCATTCAAACTGTTAAAACCATTCTAGCTGCAGCAGAGGGTGCTGTTTTGATTGAAGGTAAAAATGCAGATGGCAGCGATGCTGTAATCGGCTTAAAGGTGACGGAGTAAGCCTCACCTAATACCAATAAAAAAGGCGTTCAATTTGAACGCCTTTTTTTATGATTAACGAGTTAATTATTGACCAATTTTAGCAATTAGGTCTACAACACGGTTGCTGTAACCAGCTTCGTTGTCGTACCAACCTACCACTTTAATGGTATTGCCAATTACCATGGTTAGGTCACTGTCAAAAATACAAGAGTGGGTATTGCCAACGATGTCAATAGACACGATTGGGTCTGTGGTGTATTCTAATACGCCTTTTAAAGAGCTAGCAGCAGCAGCTTTGAAGGCGGCGTTGATTTCATCTTTGCTTTTTGGATTGCGCACATTACAAGTAAAGTCAGTTACAGAGCCGTCTGGAATTGGCACACGCATAGCGTTACCGTTTAATTTGCCTTGTAAGTGAGGCATTACTAAACCAACCGCTTTAGCAGCACCAGTGCTAGTAGGGACTATGCTATAAGCAGCTGCTCTTGCTCTGCGCAAATCTTTATGAGGAGCGTCTTGTAAGCTTTGGTCAGCAGTGTAGGCGTGAATAGTGGTCATGAAACCGTTTTCAATACCACACAATTCATCAATGATTTTTACCATTGGTGCTAAACAGTTGGTTGTACAAGAAGCATTAGATAAAATGGTTTCGCTGCCATCTAATGTGTTGTCATTAACACCTAATACGATGGTTTTCATTTCGCCAGTTGCAGGGGCACTGATAACTACTTTCTTTGCACCAGCGGTTAAGTGTTGACCAGCGCTTTCTTTATCTGTAAATCTGCCTGTAGATTCTAATACAACATCAATGTTCATGTCTTTCCAAGGCAAGGCTGCAGGATTTCTTTCAGCTAAACCAGCAATTGATTTGCCGTTAACAATCAAGGCGTTGTCTGTGCATTCAACGGTACCGTTGAATCTGCCATGAACTGAATCGTATTTTAAAAGGTGAGCAAGTGTTTTGTTGTCAGTAAGGTCGTTGATGGCCACTACTTCAATGTCACTTCTTTGGCTCATGACTCTGAAAGCCAATCTGCCGATACGGCCGAAACCGTTAATTGCTACGCGTATCATTATTTAAAGGGTTTATTTTTTGTGCCGCAAATCTAATTTAAAATTTTTAAAAAAATCTCTTTGGTGTTTTATTTTTTTTCTTATTTTTGCACTCCCAAAACGCACTTTAGTGCAAGATGGTCCGTTCGTCTATCGGTTAGGACTTCAGGTTTTCATCCTGGCAAGAGGGGTTCGATTCCCCTACGGACTACGATTAAAAAACTCAAAACCGCCTGCAGGGCGGTTTTTAAGTTTTTATCGTCCTGTAGCGTGATTGGAGCGCAGCGGAGATCTCTGCTACTGGGACTACAATTCACAATATTTTCATTGCCAAAAGTTCAACATTTCGCCTATCTGGACTACCACATGTTAGAAAAAGCTCGAAAAGAAATTTTCGAGCTTTTTTCATATTTTACTTCGAGCTTTTACAACACGTGGTTGTCCCGTGATGTACCTTTAGCTTTGCGAAAGGTTCAATCACAGGGTCTACGAATGACAGAGCGAAAGCGAAAACATTCTCTGTCATTTTTTTGTTTCCTCTGTAGATTAATCGGAGGAGGATTTCACCTTCACCCAGGGTTCGGTTAATGATAACAGATTCGGAGAAAACATTGAGAGCGAACAGTGACCATTTTAACTTTCATTTTTTTGTTTCATAAAGTTAAGTGGATACAAAATTGGATACAGTGTTTTCAAAATTCGAAAAATGAACCCCTGTAGATTTTCATCATTTTTTTGATAATATATACTTATAAGTTTTGCAAGGTTTTACAAATACACTATAAAGTTTAGTTAAATAATAATCTAAGGAGGACTTCAATCTGTTTATCATTCTCATTGCATCCTCCAAATGCTTCCGCCGAAACCTAGTAGCTAAAGATGGATTAGAGATGCGCTATAAGGAGTTGCAGAATATATACTACTAAACATTTTAACTCGAGGGTGAAGAACACCCCTCGAGACAAAACACAGTGCAAGTGAGAGTGTCAGTGCAAGTGAAAATGTAAATCCGCTCTCATTCTCATTGCATACTCCGAATGTTTCCACAGAAAGCTTTTAGCTGAAGGTGGAATAGAGATTCGTCAGTCATATCCCCACTATCCCCTGTACCCTAATACAGTGTGAGAGAATGAGCGAGTGCGGATGTGAAGACTAATTTCAACTATACCCTAACCCCTAGACCCTATCTCCTAAAACCATCCCCCTAAAACCTATACTCATACCTTCTCCATAAGAACAAGCGGTTTTGCTTACTGATGCTGCAAGTGGCTATGAGGCCCATCGAATTGTAGCTGTATTGGTAGTGGTTAACATCTACTGATTGCTTGTTTACAAAGCTATCCGTTCTGTTGGCTATGCTGCCATTGGGGTTGTAGATATAATTAAAGCTCTTTTGTTTTTGGCCTTGTTTGTTGGCATACAAAAAGTAAGTAGACAATAAAGTCTTGTTTTGGTCATATGCTATCTGGCGGTATTCTATCAATTGCTTCTCAACGCCCTTGTATTTATAGTACTTGGTCATTTGCTCATGTTGGTTGTAATGGATAATGACCTGCACCGGCAACTTGGTGTAATTTTCGAAATAATTGGTGGTCATGATTTTTGAACCATCTGCCAGGTAACTCGTTTGGGTACAAAGCTTAAAGGTGTCTTTGTGTTTAGAGACTTTGCCTTCATCAGAGCAGCTATAATCCCAAACTGATAATAACTTATCGTGCTTGTTATACAAGGCACTTTGGAGGATTTTGCCATCTGCTTGGTATTGGTAAAGATAATATTCGCTCAGTTTGTGCTTATGCTTATATCGGTTCAGTCTTAAAGTTTTGCCAGCTGCATAATGGTATTCATAAATGTCATTGATTTTACCACGTCTATTGCTGTATATGATGCGCTTTATTTGTCCTGAATCCGATATTTCAGTGAACTTTAAAAAGTTTGAATTGTAGAATTTATCGTTGTAGAAAACAGTGTTTTTCTTATGGCTCATTTGATGATGAAAACCATAAATCTTGTTGAAATGTAGACTGTCTTTTATGCTTAAATGAAAAATAGATTCACCTTGTTCATTCAAATATTGATACTTAACAGAACTTGAACTCTTGCCTCTTGTATTGGTTTGGGCGGTATGGGTAATAATGGCTTTTACCCCCTTGCTTTTTAAAAGCGAATCGCTCATTTCATAATCATCGTGTTTGAGGTATACAGACTGGGCGACACTTAGCTGAAAAGGCAATACTATTAAGGCAAAGCCTAAAAATAACGAACGGTTTTTCATGTTAGAAATCTGATTTTCAAATTAAAGCTTAAAATCACTTAAACAAAAATATTTCAGATTTATTGTAGCGTTTCAAAATTGAGACGTGTCTAAACTCACAAAACCAATATGTTGTTGTGTGGCTCCATACCGAATGTGTTAATTAAAGGCTTTGATGATCGGGCGCTGCGTGTTTTTTTATTGCTTAAACTATTGTTACTTTGCTCAATAATAAGCGCTCGGTCTTCAATAATGCACACTACAAAGCCTAATATTTTAATCGTCGATGATTTTCACGCTGTGTTTTTGCAACAGTTGGATCAGGCAGAATTGAGTTACAACTACAAGCCAGATTTTAAATGGCCGCAAGACCAAAACTTATTAGCAACAGCCACTGTTTTGGTTATTCGAAGTAAGTTTCAAGTCACTGAAGCTGTTTTCAAAGCCTATCCAAACATTCAATGTGTAGCCAGAGGAGGCGCCGGAATGGACAATATAGACGAAGCTTATGCCAATGCCAATGGCATCACCTTGCTCAATGCGCCAGAAGGCAATAAAGACGCTGTAGCAGAGCATACAATGGGCATGCTTTTAAGCTTGAGTAATCAATTGTTTCAGGGTCGCTCAGATGTGGCCAAAGGTTTATGGCCAAGAGAAGCTAATAGGGGATGGGAAATAGGAGGTAAAACCATTGGTATTATTGGTTTCGGGCATACTGGCAGCAGCGTGGCCAAACGCCTTCAGAGTTTTGGGGTCACTATTTTAGCTCATGACCCCTATGTAACCATTGCAGCAGAAGGGGTTCAACAAGTTGAATTAGACAATCTGTTAAATCAATCTGATGTGATCACTTTTCATGTGCCTTTGACTGCAGAAACCAAGGGCTATTTGAATGCCCAAATGATCGCCAAAATGAAGCCTAATTGTTGCATCATCAATTGTTCAAGAGGAGGCATTGCCCAATTGGCAGATTTAGCCGAAGGGATAAATCGTGGAAAAATAAAATCCTTGGCTTTGGATGTCTTGGAATTTGAAAATCCCCAAGCATGGACGCCTGAATACAAAGCCATTGTAGATGGTTTGTTGTCTCATAATCAAGTACTTATAACGCCTCATGTGGCAGGTTGGACCACAGAGAGTTATGAAAAAATTGCCAGGGTATTGTCCAATAAACTCATCGCCCACACGACCAATCTGAAAAATTATCCGACTAAAGTTGATTAATACAAAAAAAATAATGAAATTGCCTCACTTTTAAGGGATAATTTACTGAATTAAAACCTGTTATTGTAAAAAAATGCATATGAAAATAAAGTTTACACTTAGATCCACTTTAATGACTTTGTTTGTGTTGGGCGCCAACGTTTTAGGCTATGCTCAATCCAACAATGGATTTATCCGTGGAACGGTTTACCGCGACAACAAACCCATCGGTAGCGTTGAAGTCATTTTGAAAGATGAAAACGACGACTCTATCAAAATGGTAAAATCAGAGATCAACGGGGAGTACATTTTTGCCAACCTACCAGTTGGTTTGTACTCAATCCAAGTTAAAGCGGTTCCTGTTACTGAAAGCAAAGGCTTTGCCGGTTACGAATCTCAACCAATCAACGTGACCATCGAAGGTCAGGTATTGAACATCAGCTTGGTGTCTAAGGTTGACGACAAGAAAACGGTAAGAGTTGTAGGGGCTAAAACTAAAGTTGGCGATGCTGCTACCAATACTACCAGAAAATTATCTGATGCTGCCAAGACTGGTGTGAGAAATATCAGTTCACTAGCCGCTTTAAGTGGTGGTGTTAACAGCGGACCAAGTGGTTTGTCTAACAGAGGTTCAAGAACAGATGCTAATGCCTACTACATTGATGGTGTTCGTGTAAACAACGCTTCATTAACCCAGGCATTTGGTAGCCAAGTAGACTTCATGCAAGCAGGTATCCCAGCTCAGTACGGTGACTTTACCGGTCTAGGGGTGTCTATCACCACCAGAGGTGGAGCAATCTCTAGCAGAAAAGCAGGAAGTTTAGAAATGCGTTCAAGCTCTTTGTTTAATCCATACCACAACAACTTAATTGAAGGGTTTTATGCTACCCCAATTTTGTTCAAGATCAATCCAGATTTCAAAACAGGTAAAAGTAAAACCAAGCGTATCCCTGTAGCTGCAATGAACGTAGCGGGTAACTTCTCTTATGTTAGAGAGCCAAGCCCATCTTACATTGGCTATTACGTCATTAAAGATGATAAATTAGCTCAGATCGAACAAAACCCATTATTGATCAATAAAGATGGGGGATTCGTTCACGCAGCTAACTACTTAACTGAAGCTGACTACAACAAAGTTAAAGTAAGACCAAATGTGTATGCAATGAGTTCTTCTGCTCAAGCAAAATTTGATTTCAAAATGGGTCAATATGGTACACTTACCGCCTTTGGTAACTTTGCCTACAGCAATTCAGTGAATGGTGGTAACAACATCATGGCTTATAAAAACAATCCAATGAGTTCTTCAACTTATGTATTGGGTTATGTAAAATACACCCAATCATTCAAAGGTCCAGATTCATTGTCAAAAGCCACTAAGACCACGCTTAACAATACATACTTCACTTTGCGTTTTGACTACCAATCAACTTGGGCTAAGTCAATGGACAGAGATCACAGAGATAATTATTTTGACTACGGTTACATAGGTCAATTTAAACATTACCCAACTGAGTTCTACAGTTACTATGGTAACATGAACAATCCAAATCAACAACCGCGTAAGTTTGTTGACCAAAATGGTGATACTGTATTCTTAAGAAACTTCTGGGAACAAACCGGTTTCAGAGACACAGCTATCCGCTTCACTCAAGCCGATATCAACACTGTAAGAGGTAACTACACCAAATCTTTATATGAGAAATATGCTGATTTCGGTGCCAACATCACCAGTGATGCTCAAATTCTTCAAGGTTTAGGTTTATTGAATGGTTACACACCAATCAATATATACTCTTTATGGAACACGCCAGGTACACCTTTAGCGG
>JAURIG010000053.1 GCA_030832905.1 Bacteroidota bacterium | reverse complement strand
CTTTATCACGCACTTTAAACACATAATCTTCGTTTTTGTATTTCTCAACCAGTTGATCCCATTGTTGAATGAGGTCTTTATTTTCTGGGCTGATTTTTCTCTCTAATTTAAGAATTTCTTCTTCTATGGCCGATACCAAATTTGTTGTAGACATAATGGGTTTGAATGGCTTCTATGGTGCAAAAATAAGGATTTATTGTCAAGATTGACTCATTACTAAACAACTAAGCCCCAACAAAGTTGAGGCTTAGCAAATAGTATTTTTAAAAAAAGATTAACCGTTTAATGCTGCTGCACCACCAACGATTTCTGAGATTTCATTGGTAATTGCTGCCTGACGACCTCTGTTATAAACTAATTTTAATTGCTTAAGTATTTCACCAGCATTGTCTGTGGCCTTGTCCATAGAGATCATTCTTGCGCCATGTTCGCTAGCAAATGAATCCAATAAACATCTGTACAATTGGGTTTTAATGGTTCTAGGAATCAATTCCTCAAGAATATCTACTTTATTTGGTTCGAATATGTAATCGTTATTAGAAGAGCTGTTAGACGCTTTCATACTAATTGGCAACATTACATCGTTGCATACGATTTGAGTCGCAGCGTTCTTGAATTGGTTGTATACCACTTCAACACAGTTGTATTTGCCACTGAGGTATTGTTGTAAAACATAGTCACCTAAAGCAAAGCCATTCTCAGCATTCAATTGACTGAAAAGCCCCATGAACTCTGTGTTGCAAGGCAAATTCAATTTCTTGAAAAATTCGTAGGCTTTTTTACCTACAAACAATAATTCTACTTGATTTTTAGCCACTTGCTCAGCATATGTTTCAGTCAACATAGCACGAGTACGTTTGATAATGTTGGCGTTAAAACCACCACACAAACCTCTATCGCTACTGATCACAACGATCAATACTTTGTCTGATGCTTGTTGATTGAAATATTTGCTTAGTTTTTCGCTCTCAACAGAATCTTTCAAATTCTTAAGTATGCCGTTTAATTTATCGGCATAAGGACGCATCTGCGTAATGGCAGATTGAGCCTTTCTTAATTTGGTAGCCGACACCAATTTCATCGCTTTTGTAATTTGTTGCGTTGAAATCGTTGACGTGATTCTGTTTCTAACTTCTTTTAAATTTCCCATGTAGTGGAATTAAAATTAGGATTAAGCTTTGTAATTAGCGGCAACTTGCTTGGCAACTTCTTCCAATGTATTGGTGATGTTGTCGTCAATTTTACCAGCTGCTAAGTTGTTTAATACTTCTTTGTGTTTGCTTTCTAAAACTTCTAAGTACTCAGCTTCAAAAGCTCTGATTTTATTAACTGGAACGCTGTTTAAAGCGCCTTTAGTACCTAAGTAAATGATGGCAACCTGTTGGTCTACACGCAATGGCGCATATTGTCCTTGCTTCAAGATCTCCACGTTACGAGCACCTTTTTCAAGTACAGATTTGGTAGCAGCATCTAAGTCAGAACCGAATTTAGCGAAGGCTTCTAATTCACGGTATTGTGCTTGGTCAAGCTTCAATGTACCAGCCACTTTTTTCATTGACTTGATTTGAGCAGAACCACCCACACGAGATACAGAAATACCTACGTTGATAGCCGGACGAACACCTGAGTTAAACAAGTTAGATTCTAAGAAGATCTGACCATCGGTAATTGAAATTACGTTGGTTGGAATATATGCAGAAACGTCACCAGCTTGAGTTTCAATGATTGGCAATGCTGTTAAAGAACCACCACCTTTTACCAAACCTTTTAATGAAGGTGGTAAATCGTTCATGTTTTTAGTGATCTCATCAGAGGCATTCAATTTACAAGCTCTTTCTAATAAACGGCTGTGTAAGTAGAATACGTCACCTGGATAGGCTTCACGTCCTGGTGGACGTCTTAATAACAATGATACCTCACGGTAAGCAACCGCTTGTTTAGATAAATCATCATACACAATCAATGCAGGAAGACCTCTATCGCGGAAAAACTCACCAATTGCAGCACCGGCCATTGGCGCAAAGAATTGCAATGGAGCAGGTACTGAAGATGGCGCAGATACTACCACTGTGTATGGCATAGCACCTTTTTCTTCTAAGGTTTTAACCACTTGCTTAACAGTAGATTCTTTTTGACCTACTGCCACGTATATACAATATACTGGTTTGCCTTTTTCGTAAAATTCTTTTTGGTTGATGATGGTGTCAATAGCAACCGCTGTTTTACCAGTTTGACGGTCACCAATGATCAACTCACGTTGACCTCTACCAATTGGAATCATCGCGTCAATCGCTTTGATACCGGTTTGTAGTGGTTCTTTTACTGGTTCACGGAACAATACACCTGGTGCTTTACGCTCAAGTGGCATTTCGTATTTTTCGCCAGTTAATTCACCTTTACCATCTACTGGTTCTCCAAGGGTATTAATTACACGGCCAAGCATGCTGTCGCAAACATTGATCGAAGCGATTTTGCCTGTTCTTCTAACAGTATCTCCTTCTTTAATCAATGTGCTGCTACCAAACAATACCGCACCAATGTTGTCTTCTTCTAAGTTCAATACGATGGCTTTCATGCCATTTTCGAATTCAATCAATTCACCAGATTGTACTTGGGTTAATCCGTGGATACGAGCAATACCGTCGCTTACTTGCAACACTGTACCGACTTGTTCAAGTTCTGCTTCTGATTTGAAGTTGGTGATTTGTTGTTTCAATATTGCTGAAACTTCATCAGGTCTAATTTCTGCCATGATTTATTTAAGTTTATGCTATGTTTAATTCTTTTTTTAATTTTCTGAGTTTAGCGGCAATGCTTGTATCAAGCAAGTTGTCGCCAAATTTGATTACCATACCACCAATGATGGTTGGGTTGATTTGAGCGTCTATTTCAACTGATTTTGCGCCAGTTGCTTTTAACACATATTGTTGAATGTGTTTTTGGTCGTCGTTTGATAAAGGAGAAGCTGTTTGAACACTCACTTTTTCAATGCCTTCGTGTTTTCTATAAAGGCTTAAAAAAGCATCAGTGATTACAGGAATTAGGCTTTCTCTGTTTTTATTACAAATTAATTGAATAAAGTCTAATACCAATTTATTGCAACTGCTAAAAATCTGCATCAAAGCACTTAATTTTTGTGAAGGTAAAATGATGGGATTGTTCAACACATTGCGCAAATCTTTACTTTGCTCACAAGTACTACCTATGAAGGTCATGCTTTCAGCAACAGCTTTTAACTGGTTTTCAGTTATGGCTTGTTGAATTAAAGCTTCGGCGTATCTATTTGCGATTTTAGTTTCAGACATGCTTATGCAACGGCTTGATTGTTATTCAATTGATTGACTTGTTGAGCAATGATGGCTTGTTGCTCCTGAGAGTTTGATAATTGGTTGTTGATCAATTTCTCAGCAATATTCACTGAAATAGTGGCCACTTGACCTTTTAATTCAGCAATAGCAGCAGCTTTTTGTTTGTTGATTTCATCATTGGCTTTTTGAATCAAACGTTTGCCTTCATCTTCAGCAGCACGTTTGGCCTCGCTAATGATGTTGTCTTTCATTTCACGAGCTTCTTTAATGATTTGATCGCGTTCTTCACGGGCTTTTTTGTAAAGTGCTTCGTTGTCACTTTGCAATTGTGCCATTTGAGCGCGGGCTTGTTCAGCAGATTTAAGTGCTTCTTCGATAGAGGTTTCTCTTTCGCTCAAAGCCGTTAAAATAGGTTTCCAAGCAAATTTCTTTAGTAAGAACAATAACACCGAGAATACTAAAAGCATCCAAAAGGTGAGTCCTATACCAGGTAATACCAATTCCATTGTATTGTTTTGTCTATTTTTTTAATTAAAAATAAAGCAGGGGGATGATTTTACATCCCCTTGCCAGAATAGGTTTCTTGATATATATTATACGAACAATATCAAGAGACAAAGTACGATCGCAAAGAACACCGCACCTTCAACAAGCGCAGCAGCAACGATCATGTTTGCTCTGATATCACCAGTTGATTCAGGTTGACGAGCGATGCTTTCTAAAGCACTTTTACCGATGTTACCGATACCGATACCTGCACCAATAGCGGCTAAACCAGCACCGATTGCAGCGCCTAGTCTAGATGGATCGGCAGCTGATACTGTTTGTAATAGAATTTCTAAAATTGACATGTTATTTTGGGTTTTATTTGTTTTTGTTATTAATGATGTTCTTCTGCGTGGTGATGTTCTTCAGTAGCTGAACCAATATACAATGAAGCCAATAAAGTAAACACATAGGCTTGTAAGAAAGCAACCAATAATTCAAGTACACTCATAAATAAAGTGAATGCTACAGAGAATACGGCTGAACCATAACCAGCTACGATGTTCTTTTGACCAAATATAAAGATTAAACTGAAGAAGCCTAAAATAATGATGTGACCTGCTGTGATGTTTGCAAACAAACGCAACATCAATACAAATGGTTTTAAAACCACCCCTAGGATTTCAATTGGAATCAAGAGAATCCAAAGCGCTTTAGGGACATCAGGCATAAAGATGTGCTTCCAATAATGCTTATTGCCTGAAAAATTCACTACAATAAACACAATCAATGCCAATACCATGGTAACAGCGATGTTACCAGTTAGATTAGCACCAAATGGGAAAATTGGAATTAAACCCATTAAGTTGTTGATGAATATGAAAAAGAAAATACTCAACAATAATGGTAAAAATTTGGCATAATGATGACCTACAGATGGCTTAATGACATCATCTCTTAAAAAGACGATTAATGGTTCAACTAATGATTGAAGACCTTTAGGAGCAGATGGTTGATTTTTGTATTTGTTCGCAACAGAGATGAATATGAAACAAACAATGCTAGCACCTAAAAGGAGAGCAAATACATTTTTGGTGATTGATAAATCCAAAGGTGCCACATTGCTTACTTTACCTTTTTCGTCTGAATGGATGATGCCATCTGCAGCTGTTTTGTAAATGTGTCCTTCGTGAAGTTTATAATATTGACCTTTGCTTTCAACTGTGGCATGACCATGTTCAAATTTAGAAGACATGAACATGTGAATACCATTGTCGTATATAATCACTGGAAGCGGAACACTCACTGGGTGTTTAACACCGTTAGAGGTGTAATCTAGAATGTGCCAATCGTGAGCGTCTTTAACGTGCTCAATGATCATCTTACCCGGATTAAATCCTTCATCCTCATGATGAGCGGAAGTGTTGTGTCCTTCGTGCTGGGTATTAGATGTTGCTGGTGTTGCCTCTGTAATAGTGTCGTTGTGAATTAATTCTTTGTTAGCAAAAGCATTAAATCCTATAAAAAGCGTGAACGCTAAAAAAAGTGTAAATTTTTTTAAAGTATTAAAATCAAGAAGTCCTTTGTTTTCGGGCATCATCAGTATTTTTTGAATTTTCTGAATCGGTGCGCAATTTAGGAAGTAAAAATTGAATTTCAAAGCCCATAAAAATAAAATACGAACAAATCATAAAAATGACCCCTTTTAAATTGTGAACTAGGCTAAGTTGTAGGTATAAAAATATCATCATTAGTGATATGATTAGTCTCATTCCTAAGCCTCCGAAATAGGCCATATTGAACTGAGCTTGTGAAACTGCTAACTTTTGAGTTAATCTGAAAGTGCCATATAAAAACAAAAGGCTTAAAACCAAATTACAGCCTAATAAGAACAATTTGTCATTGAGAGAGGTGGTTAGGGGTTGAATGGTCCAAATCAAAACGATTTGAATGAAAAAGAAAACACAGTATTTGATGAGTAATGGTCTCATATTTTTTTTATTATAAAGTACATTGCGCCAAACACACCTAGAATGATACCAGTGACTGTGAAAGCAGGGAATTTAAGCGTTAAATAATTGTCAAGAAGTTTGCCGCCAAAAGTACATGCCACAATAAAGCCTGCCATTTGCAACCCTATAGCAGAGTATTTAGCGTAATCGCTTAGAGGGGGTTTTTGTTTCAAATGGTTTTTACGGAATGGTCGTTCATTTTACATGTGCCGTTAAATTCAGCACCACTTTCAACTACTAATTTGGCAGTGGTAATATTGCCGTTTATTCTGGCTGAAGAACGCAAAAACAAAGTTTCAGAAACTTGTAAATCTCCATTGATTTGACCAGAAATATCAGCACTTCTGGCAGTGGTATTACCATGAATTACCGCTGAAGCGCCCATAGCAATTTTAGATTTCGAAGCCACATCGCCTTCGATTCTACCATCGATACGTAAATCGCCTTCGGAGCTTAAACCACCCTTAATGACGGTGCCTAGACCAATCATATTTAATACGGCATTTTGAGCGTTGTCGGTTTTTGAAGATTTGTTCAACATGATACTGCAATAATATTAAAAAACTATGTAATTTAAAGGATTAACTGCAATCCCATTGTGCCAAAGTTCAAAACGGAGGTTTTTGACGGGATTGCTTTTGTCTGTATAACCAGTGATACCAATGATTTCACCAGATTTTACAAAGGCGCCTGGTGCTTTATAGGCTGCCGCATTGTATTTGTATACCGATACCCAATTATTGGCATGTTGTACTTGGATAACGTAGCCAAATTCTGGTGTCCATGTATTTAGAACCACAGTGCCATCCATAGTGGCTTTGATGGTTTCATCCAATTGAGGGGTAATATTGACAAAGGGGTGTTGAGGGCTGTAAGCCTTATCCACTTTACCCATCATGGGGGTAAAAAATAGAAAATCGCTACCAAGCACATCTTGTTCTGAACTCTCAGAACTGCCAATATTGTTCATTGGCCTGCTGTCTGGTGCTGATTGCTCAGCCGTTATTTCAGGACTACTTGGATAGGTTTCTTGTTTAGAAGCGTCTGCTTTATAGGGAATATCATAGGCGGTAATGTCGTCGCCACTGATGAGTTGCTTCATGGCTTGCTCACGCTTTTGAGCCATTTCAAGTTCATTTTCCAATGTACTGATTTTTTTGAGCACATCGTTTTTCATTCTGCCATCAAAGGTCTGACCAGAGCCTGGCGCATAATCTTTGACATCAGGGAAAAGGGTGTAAATCCCCCAACTTAGCAATGAAAACAGCAATAATCCTGCTGATCCAATCAATAAAAAGTTAAAAGGCGTTAAGCTAATAGAAGTCTTTTCTTGCAAATTATGCTCGTTAATGATCAACAGTCTGTAACTGTTGCTGAGCTGCTTTAGCAATTTTCTTCTATTTTGCTTCTTTTCCATGTAAAAAAGTGGTGGGCAAACAATAAATTTGCGTTTTCAAAGTTAATAGGTTTTTCAAAAGAATAAAAATTGTCGAGGCCAAATTTCCTATATCTTTTTTTGGTTTTACTGGTGCTTGACGCCAAGGCTCAGTCATGGGTTTCCATTCAGTGGCACAATTCTGTTTCACATTATAATTATTACTACAACGCTAACGAGTTGGTAAAAACGGCTAAAGAGGATGTAATTTTAGGCTATAAAGACAATTACAAAGACATCTTAAGCTTGTATCCAATGTTGGAGCAAAACACACTTAAAGGCAATGCTTCTAAGATGGATGAGGTGCTTAAGAAGTGTTCTTTCGTAATTGATAAGCATTCCAAAAGTAAGTGGGTAGATGATTGTTACTTGCTCATGGGTGATGCACAATTGTACAAAGGCGATTTTTACGCAGCCATAGAAGTGTATGAATACGTTGCGGGCATGAACAATAGCAAGTCTGCCACTACAGCTGTTAACCCTTCAACCCAGATTACAGCTTACCAAGCACAAATCAATATTTTAACCACCTATTTGCTAATGGGTAAAATAGATGATGCTGAAGCGCTTTACACAAAGTTAGCCTCTAAAAAAGAACTGCCTGCTAAGTTGAAACCTCAATTGGATATGGCGGGTGCTGCCATCATGATCAAAGTGAAGAAATACCCTCAAGCCATTAAATTATTGGAATTGGTGTTGCCTACACTTAAAAATAAATTGCAAAAAGTAAGGGTGAATTTTGTTTTGGCTCAGTTGTACAACAGCACTAAAAACAATTTAAAAGCCACAGAAAAATACAAAAAGGTAGTCAAATTGAATCCGCCTTATGAGTTTGCCTTCAATGCCAAATTGAACATGGCTAAAGCCATTAACCCTAAAAGCAAAGGAGAAATTAAAATGGCCAAAACCCTTTTAAGGGAAATGCTCAAAGATGACAAAAACATCGACTACAATGACCAAATATTTTTTGAATTAGGTCAGCTTGAAGTCCTTGATAATAATCCAGCTGCAGCCATTGTGGAATACGGCAATTGTTTGCGTTCTAAAGGCAGTGATATGGCCATCAAAAGTACTGCTTACATGGCTTTAGCGGATTTGTATTTTAAGTCACAACAATACGAAAATGCTCAGGTGTATTATGATTCAGCTGCCAGAACAGTTGATGCGAAGCACCCTGATTATCAGTCTATTCAATCTAAAAATCTAGTCTTAAATGAATTGATCAAACACCTGGTTAATATTCGCGAGAAAGACAGTTTGTTGCGCTTATCAGACAATGAAAAACTGAGAGAAAAAACCATTGATAAACTCATCAAAAATGAGAAAGACCGATTAGAGCAAGAAAAGCAATTGCAAGAGCAAAAAAAGAATCAACAAATTCAAATAGACAATAACAATGGCATGGGCACAGGTACATTGAGTACCAATTTTCCATTCTATAATATGGCCGCCAAAACCAAAGGCTATCAAGACTTTCAGCGTATTTGGGGCAATAGAGAATTAACAGATTATTGGGCCATTAGCAGCAACAAAACTGAGGTTTGGAAAAAGATAGATGAGGAGCAAAAGAACAATGATTTAGGCAGCGAACAGAAAAAATCTGCTATTGACAAGGCTCCTGCTGAACGCAAGAAATACTATGAGAACATTCCGTTTTCAAAAGCTGAAAAACAGAAAATGCGCAATGAATTGGCTGAGTCTTATTTCTTAGGTGCTAATGTGTATTACCAGTCTTTAAAGGAGCTCGAAAAGGCTAAAAAATTGCTCGAAGAATTGAATAGTAAATACCCTGACAATTCCTTTCAAATCAATGCTTGGTATTTGTTGGCTAGAATTTACAAGGACCAAAAAAATGATGCAAAGTTCACGGAGTATCTCGCCAAAATAAAGCAACAGGATCCTAATAGTGTTTTCTTGAAAGTGTTGATGCAAAATCAATCAACTGACTCAACAGTAGCATCTAGTTTATCTGTTGATGAAGTGGTTGAACAGTTGTATCAAAAAGCTTATTTGGCTTATAAACACAAGCAATTCACACAAGTGCTTGAGGCCAAAAAACAAAACGATACCCAGTATCCAGGTAATCCATTACAAATACAATTTGATTATCTGGAGGCATTAGTTTTAGGAGAGCAAGGCCAACTAAAACCTTTCCAAGAAAAGTTGCAGGCAATAGTCGATAATTACCCAGGCACTGCCATAGCTGAACAGTCAGAACAAACCATACACCTCATTAAAATCAAAACAGGTGAAATCAAAGTAGATGAGGTTCAAAATGCCAAGTATAAATTGGACTTGCAAGCTGAGCATTTTTACATGGTTTTAGTGCCTAAGCAAACCGATATGACTGCCCTTAAGATTGCCTTTATCAATTTCAATAAATCTTATTTTGCTGATGAAGGCCTCAGAGTAACAACCTCATTATTGGGTGATCAATATCAAATTTTAATTGTCAATCATTTCAGGCAATACGATGTGGCCAAAAAGTTCTACAATCAAATTAAAGACAATAAGGCCTTTTTTGAAGAAGCCAAACTCAGCCAAACCGAACATCAATATTTAATCAGTAAAGACAACTTCAGTATATTAATTGGCGACAAGGTGCTCACTGATTATCAAGCCTTTTATCAATCAAACTATAAGTTTTAATTCACAATGAGTTCATCTGTAACCTCAAGCCCTACAAGAAAATTCTGGAAATGGTTTTTGTATGTGTTATTGTTTATTCCAGTGTTTTTTATTTTAGTCAATTTCGGCATTTTAGGTTCTATGCCAGATATTGAAGAACTAGAAAACCCAAAGAGTGCCATAGCAAGTGAATTGTACAGTGAAGATGGCGTTTTAATGGGTCAATATTACATTCAAAAACGTTCAACCTTAGGGTATAATGATATTCCAAAGCAAATGTTTGACGCTTTGATTTCAACTGAAGACGAAAGGTTTTACGAACATTCAGGCATTGATTTAAAGCGTTTTGTTGGTGCAGTTGTTGCTTTGGGGTCTTCAGGAGGTGCAAGCACAATTACCCAACAATTGGCCAAGAATTTATTTCACTATGAAGACGGCAAACGCCCTAATGTGGTGATTCGGTTATTGCAAAAAATTAAGGAGTGGGTGATTGCGGTTAGGTTAGAAAGAAGATACACCAAAGAAGAGATTGCTACAATGTACTTGAATACGGTTCAGTTTTCAGGCAATGCCTATGGTATACGTTCTGCTTCGAAAGAGTTCTTCAATAAAGAGCCAATTGCTTTAAGTACTGATGAATGTGCCGTTTTAGTTGGTGTATTGAAAGCCATCACCATTTATAATCCTAAGCGCAACCCGGAAAATGCCAAGAACAGACGCAATGTGGTTTTAGGTCAAATGCTTAGAAATAAGAAGTTAACTGCTGATGAATATGAACGCTTAAAAGGTTTGCCCATACAACTGAATTACCAATACGAAGACCACAACAGTGGTATGGCAGTGTATTTCAGAGAGTGGTTAAAAAAGGACCTCAATGAATGGTGTAAAAACCATAAAAAGCCGAATGGCGAAAATTATAACTTGTATAAAGATGGTTTGAAAATATACACCACCATCAATTCTAAATTACAAGTCTATGCTGAAGAAGCAGCTTCAAAACATTTAAAAGATTTACAAAACGACTTCGATAAATCATGGGGTAAAAAAGAACCTTGGCGCGATGAGAACTGGAAGGTGCTGAGCAACTATCCTGTTCAGGAACTTAAAAAGACGCCTCGTTATTATGCCCTCAAGCAGATGTATGGTAAAGACACTAGTAAGATCATGAAAGTCTGCAGAACCAAAACCAAAATGACATTATTTTCATGGAACGGTGACTTGGATACCAGCATGAGCCCATTGGATTCAATTAAGTACATGAAGCGTTTTTTACACACTGGTTTCATTGCTATACAACCAACAACTGGCCAAGTAAAGGCTTGGGTAGGGGGAATCAATCACCATTATTTTCAATATGACCATGTCAACAAAAGCGCTGGCAGACAAGTGGGTTCAACCTTTAAGCCCTTTGTGTATGCCTTAGCGATTGATAATAAATTATCACCTTGTATTCAATTTCCTAATACCCCACCACCTTATCCGAATTGGACTGTGCACAACAGTGATGGCAGTGCTGGTGGTACTATGAATATGTATAGAGGTTTAGCGGGTTCAGTCAATTGTATTGTTGCCCAGGTATTGTATGCCATGGGTGAAAATGCACCAAGGAATGTGATAGATTTTGTACGTAAAATGGGTATTGACAGCGCCAAATTAGATCCAGTGCCATCCATTTGTTTGGGGGTTACAGACATTTCTCCTTTTGATATGGCAGGCGCCTTTTCAACCTTTGCGAATAAAGGGTATTGGATAGAGCCGAGTTATATTACACGTATAGAAGATAAGAATGGCAACGTACTTGAAGAGTTTGGAAGCACCAATATCAGACAAATCATGACAGAGGAGAAAGCCTATGTGATGTGCCAATTGTTAGAAGGTGTGGTGCTTCATGGAACAGCCTCTCGTTTAAAAGGTAAATATGCTGTTGAAGGTTGGGTAGGCGGAAAAACTGGTACTACTCAAAGCAATAGCGATGGATGGTTTATGGGTGTAACTAAAGACTTAGTGTGTGCCACCTGGGTTGGCTGTGATAGTAGAAAAGTACGTTTTAGAAGTACAGCATACGGACAAGGAGCTCATTCTGCTTTGCCTATATTTGCCTATTTCATAAAGAAAGCCAAGGATGATCCAAATCTTGATGTAGACCTATTGCCTATAGACAAACCACTCCAAGAGCTCAGTGCAGAGTTTGACTGTAACCAATTCACCCAAGAGGGCGACATGGACGAATACGGCGCAGGGCAGGGCGATGAACTAGATCTGGGGATATAGTATTACCAACTTATTTTAATTTCATGCAATCATCAAGATGAATTTAAATCTGCTTGATGATAAATTCATATTACATCAGTTTAATACGAGTCTTTAAACTCTAAGTGCTTGAAATCTTTAATATTAAAGTAGGTTTGTTTTGATATTTAATTCAATGCCACATATTTAGTATTTGTAAACTCACCTATGATTATTTAATAGGTTGTTCAATAGCCTTTCATATAGGCTTAAAATCTGCAGAGGAGTTTTGCTGCACATTTAAACATTTATATGAAAGCAAA
>JAURIG010000052.1 GCA_030832905.1 Bacteroidota bacterium | reverse complement strand
TGAGCGGTGCGTTTATGATGATCAAACGCTCTGTTTTAGATGAAACAGGTTGGCTAGACGAGCAATTCTTCATGTATGGTGAAGACATTGACTTAAGTTACCGAATCGTCAAAGCTGGTTACGACAACTACTACTTTGCCGACACTACGATTATCCATTACAAGGGTGAAAGTACCAAAAAACACAGTGTCAATTATGTAAAGATATTTTATTTGGCAATGGCCAAATTTGCCGATAAACATTTCAGTAAACAACAAGGTTGGTGGTTCGGCACATGCATACGTTTAGCCATATTTGTTAGAGCGCTTTTAGCTTTGGTTTTTAGAATCTTCAACAGCAGTAAATTGTTTGTGCTTGATTTTGCAAGCATATTCATTGGCTATTATGGACTAATGCGTTACTGGGAACACTACAATAAATTTGTTGTAGGTGGTTTTTATCCGCTAGCTTATGTTCAATGGCATATTCCTGCTTACATACTATTGTGGCTAGGCGGCGTATATGTATCAGGGGCCTACAAACAACCCTTTAACTTAAATAAATGCATCAGAGGCATTGTTTTTGGTAGTTTAGTTCTACTGAGTATCTATGCATTATTGCCTGAAGACTTAAGATTTTCAAGGGCCTTAATTCTATTAGGGGCTGTTTGGGCTTTACTCATAACCTGTATCAATAGGCTGTTTTACCATTTTATTAAATACAAACATTTTGACACTAACAGCAGTCAAATATCACAAGTAATCATTGTTGGCGACAAAGCTGAAAGCGCAAGAGTCCGCGATATTTTATTGCAATACCCTCACCGATTCAAATGCTTAGGCTATGTGCAAAGCCAACAAAACAATGATGCAGAAAGCTTAGGGCACATCAGTAATCTGATGACCTTAACAGAAATTTACAAGGCCAATGAGATTGTATTCTGTGCTAAAGATGTAAGCAGTCATGATATCATGAACATCATGGGGCAAGCCCATAACAATGACATCAAATACAAAATTATGCCAGAGCAAGGGGCTCATATTATTGGCAGCAATTCTAAGAATACCACAGGTGAATTTTACAGTGTAGACATCAGCCCCGCGCTCAATAATTCTAGCGTCAAAAGCAAAAAACGCCTTTTTGATATCGCCTTTTGTATGGCCTTGCCTTTTTGCTCCTTAACTGTGTTATTTAAACCTCAATTTTGTATAAAATATTGGCGCAATTGGTGGTCATGCTTAAGCGGTAAAACCACATGGGTAGGTTATATTTCAACAGAAGAAATGGCTCATTTGCCAAAACTAAAACCTTCAGTGTTTAGCATCGATCAAGCCTTAAAACACCCTTTAAACAACGAACAACTCATGAACAATATGAACATGGTATATGCTAGTAATTACCATTGGCAAAACGACCTTAGTTGCATACTCAATCTACTCATTCAAACAAAAAAATTATAAACCATGGAAATCAAAGACCCACAATTTGGATCCTTACATGAATTTCTGATCAATGCAGCGCAAAATATTCACAGTATGGACCATGTGTTCATGATGGAGAAAAAAAACGGTGCTTATGTCAATATCACATACGGTGAAACCCTCAAACATATTCAAGATTGGGCAGCCTACCTATACAGCATCGGGATCAGAAAAGGCGATAAATTAGCCGTTGTTTTAGAGAATTGTCCGGAGTTTATATACTTTGACCAAGCCTTGCAAAAATTGGGTGCAGTCAATGTTTCCATCTACCCTACCCTAACCGCTGAAGAAACTGCATTTATCTTAAATGACTCCGATAGTAAAGCCGTTTTAGTGGGCAATCCTTTCCTACTTAAAAAATTTCAAAAGGTCGAACAGAATTGTCCCAAAATTCAAAAGGTGTTTATTGCATTTGACAGTGTAGCGCAATCAGATAAAATCATTCATGTGAATGATCTTAAAAAAGCTGGTGAAGCTGCTTGGCCCTCTGTTCAAACTGAAGTGGAGGCCATTTTACCAAAAATACAACACGATGATTTAGCAGCCCTCATTTACACCAGTGGTACAACAGGTGTCCCTAAAGGCACTATGCTTTCGCACTACAATTTTATGAGCAATTGTTACGATGCCATAGATCTCTGCCCAAGCATCAATAAAGATGACAGATTCTTATCGTTTTTACCTTTGAGCCATGTGTATGAGAGAATGGCAGGCTATTATCTTCCGACATTTATAGGGGCTCAAATTGCCTTTGCAGAAAGCATAGAAAAAGTAGCACAAAATTTCATGGAGGCGCAGCCAAGTATCATGGCCTGTGTTCCAAGATTACTCGAAAGACTCGAAAGCAGAATTAAAGCCAATGCTTTAGGTAAAGGTGGTCTAAGTGCAAAAATCTTTTTGTGGTCATTGCATATGGGTGAAAAGGTTAGAATTCATCAAGAAAACCACACCAGCATTGGTCCATGGTTAAAACTAAGACACGCCATTGCCGAAAAATTAGTGTTTAGTAAAATCAAAAGTAAATTAGGTAGTCGTTTGAAATTACTTGTATCTGGTGGCGGTGCCTTACCTCAACATGTGGGTGAATTCTTCGGCAATATTGGTATCAGATGCCAACAAGGTTATGGCTTAACCGAAACTTCGCCATTTGTGACAGTGAATGAATTTGAACGTCAGATTCATGGCACCAGCGGAAGGGTTGCGCCAAGACAAGAAGTGGCTATCCAAAACATAGATACAAAAGCCATGATCACCATTCAAACTTATGCCAGTTTTAAGCCTGATTTTGAATCTGAAGAAGGCGAAATTCTTTGCAAAGGACCAAACATCATGAAAGGGTATTACAATCGCCCTGATGAGACAGCAATAGTTATGGATAAGGATGGTTGGTTTCACACAGGCGATATTGGTAAATTCGAAAAGGGCTATTTAAAAATTACCGATCGTTATAAAAACATGCTCAAAACCAGTTTGGGTAAAAACATCTATCCAACCCCTATTGAAAATACGTATTTACAAAGCGAAAAAATTGAACAGATTTTTATCATTGGCGATAAAAGAGAATACGTTACAGCCATTGTCATTCCAAAAGAAGACCAGTTAAAAGACTTCTATGGTTTAAATGGATTGTTGCTTCAGGATGATACCGATATTATTGAAGAATCAGCTGTAAAACAATGGTTACAAGAAGACATGAAACGATTGTCGCTAGAACTTTCTAATTTTGCCAGAGTAAGAGATTTCATTGTTAAGCGCAAACCATTCTCTGTAGAAAGTGGTGAGCTTACTGTTACACTAAAACAAAAACGCAAAATCATTGAAGACAATTACAAAGTTTGGATTGAAAAGCTCTATCAATCATAATGGATAAAAACTTAGTCTATAGCCTCATTGTACCAGTTGCGTTTACCATTTTTACTTTGGTATACTTAAAACTAGCGCGTAAACATGCAGTCTATGATGACCCCAGTGGTAGAAGTTCGCACTCAGACAGTACCATTACAGGCTTTGGTTTATTTGTAATATTTGGTCTACTGCTTTACAACATAGTGTTTCCATACACCATGAAGTCCTTTTTCATCATTGGTTTACTGATGTTGGGAACAGTCAGTTACATGGACGACTTATTCTTTATTAAGCACTTTGTTCGGTTAATATTTCAAATATTTGCTTTGACGCTATTGGCCATAGAACTGCCATTTGGCTTTGTAGATTTAGAGAAAATACCATTGATTATTACTGTAGTAATACTTGGCATAGGCGTGCTCAATGCCTTTAATTTTATGGATGGTATTAATGGTATGCTTGGTTTAAACTCATTAGTGATTTTACTGAGCTTTCTCTACTTGAATAATTTTGGTATAGACAGTAATGGCGATGCATTGAACTTTGTAAGCAATGCCTTTTTATACACGATTATTATCGGTTTGCTGTTTTTTATGTTCTTGAATTTAAGGCAAAAAGCCGTTGTATTTGCTGGCGATACCGGCAGTATTGCACTTGCCTTTGTGATCTTTTATTTAATGATGAGTTTAATCTTTAAAACAGGCAATCTTACTTATTTACTTCTCTTTGTAGTAATGGGCATTGACGCCGGTTTAACGGTCATCTTTAAACTCTTATTGCGCGAAAATATCTTTGTGCCCCACAGAGATTTTCTATTCAAAAAATTAGTGCATGTTGGGAAATTTAAACATGTCAATATTGCGCTCACCTATGCTGGTATCCAAGCCTTGGTATCCATTGTAGTGATTGCCTTACCCTTACAAAAACGCATTCCGGTGCAAATGAGTATCTTGTTCTTAGTGACCGTAACATTATGTGCGGCCTACATCAATACAAGAAACAAATACACCAAGAAAAGGGTAATTAAATTCAGTGATTATGCTGAATTAGAAGACGAAGAAATACCGCCTACTCAACCTTAAAAGGCTGGGTATTGTGCAGGATTGTAATCGTGCATCATGTTGTAAATTTGAATGAAGATGTCTTCAGCATTTGGCTTTGAGAAATAGTCTCCATCTGTGCCATAAGCTGGTCTGTGGGCTTTAGCAGAAATGCTCATTGGAGAGGCATCTAAAAACCTATAGGCTTGTTGTTCTTCCAATACTTTTTGCATCATGTATGAACTGGCACCGCCTGGAACATCCTCATCAATGAACACAACTTTATTGGTTTTCTTTACCGATTCCACTATGCTGTGGTTGATGTCAAAAGGCAATAAAGTTTGAACATCTATTAATTCGCAATTGATACCTACCGCTTGCAATTTTTGCATAGCGTCTTGAATCACTCTTAAAGTACTGCCATAACTAACGATGGTAACATCACTACCCGCTTGTAAAATTTCTGGTTGACCTAGTGGTACCGTAAACTCAGCAATGTTTGTTGGTAATGCTTCTTTCAAACGGTAACCATTTAAACACTCCACTACTAATGCAGGTTCGTCTGCTTGTAATAATAAATTATACATACCAGCAGCTTGAGTCATGTTTCTAGGAACACATACATGCATACCTCTAACAGCGTGAATGATCATGCCCATAGGAGAACCACTGTGCCAAATACCTTCTAATCTGTGTCCTCTGGTTCTAATTATAATTGGCGCCTTTTGACCACCTTTGGTTCTGTATTGAAGGGTGGCAATGTCATCGCTCATAATTTGAAGCGCATACAACAAATAATCTAAGTATTGAATTTCAGCAATTGGTCTTAAGCCTCTCATGGCGGCACCAATACCTTGACCAATAATGCTTAACTCTCTGATGCCGGTATCACTCACTCTGATTTCACCGTATTTTTCTTGCATACCGGCAAAACCTTGATTCACATCACCAATGGTTCCAACGTCTTCACCAAATGCAAACACTCTAGGATCTCTCTCAAGTGCTGCGTCAAAACAAGCCAATACCACTTCTCTTCCATCTACCATTTTAGCATCGTTATACTCTGCTTTTACTTCAGGAATAGATAAGGCGTTTTTAAACGATTCACTGTGTAAGTGTGAAGAATAGCGCTTGAAGTTATCTTGCAAAAACTGCTCATAAAAGGCTTTTAATGCAGCTCTTGATGGGCTATTGTCATGAAGGGTTTCAGTGAGTACTTTCACCACAGCCATGCCTATGTCTTTACGGATAGGATCTTTGATGCTTTTAAGTTGCTGAATGGCGGCAGTGGCTGAGGCATGGTCAATGTTTGATAAGACCTCAAGGGCGGCAGCCAAATCTTGTTTAATTGGCGCTAAATAGGCTTCCCAAGCATGTTTCTTTGCTTGATTCACATATTCTATTGCATCAGCTTCTAAGGCGTCAAGTTCAGCAGCGGTAGCCAATTGTTTTTTCTCAATCCACTCGCGCATTTGCTTTACACAATCAAAATCAGCTTCCCATTGCAAACGCTCTTTTGATTTGTAACGTTCGTGGGAACCTGAAGTACTGTGACCTTGTGGTTGAGTAACTTCAGTGATATGAATGAGAACTGGCCTGTGGTTATTGCGACAATGTTGAATGGCTTCTTGGTATACCTTACACAACTCAGCATAGTCCCAACCTTTTGCTTTATAAATATCTACACCAACACCATTTTCGTCTGTATGAAAACCAGACAAAATAGCACTGATGTTTTCTTTAGTGGTTTGGTATTTAGCAGGTACAGAAATACCGTAACCATCGTCCCATACACTCATCGCTAAAGGCACTTGTAAAACACCAGCAGCATTGATCACTTCCCAAAAACCACCCTCACTGGTACTGGCATTGCCAATGGTTCCAAATGCCACTTCATTCCCTTTATTTGAAAACTCAGTGAAAGCATGTAACTCTGAGTTTTGTTTATACAATTTCGACGCTAAGGCTAAGCCTAATAATCGAGGCATTTGACCTGCTGTTGGAGAAATATCTGAAGAGGAATTGTAGCGGTCTGTTTGAGGTAACCACTCACCGTTTTGATCCAATTGTCTTGACCCAAAATGGCCATTCATACTTCTGCCTCCGCTATTAGGTTCAGCTTCTGAGTCAGTATGGGCATACAGTTGAGCAAAGAACTGTTGAATGGTATTCATTCCAGTAGCAAACATGAAGGTTTGATCTCTGTAATAACCACTTCTGGTATCCCCTTTTTGAAACGCTTTGGCCATGGCTATTTGAGCCACTTCTTTACCATCTCCAAAAATGCCGAATTTGGCTTTACCGGTAAGCACTTCTTTTCTACCCAGTAAACTTGCTTGACGGCTTTCAAATACCAATTTATAATCGTTTAATACTTCTGCTTTGAAGTCTGAAAAATCCATATTTTTTTTGTCTTTTGCCTTGCTGACTGACATGGCGCAAAATTACAATTATATGGGCATTTGACAAAACCGAATTTAAAGCGCTTAAACCCAAGTAAATACTAGCAAAATCGAATTATAAATAAAACCTTATAAAATCGTTAATTTGGTTATTTTTGTGCAGTGAAATCTGTTTTTGACAACATACAATCACCTCAAGATATTCAATCATTATCCTTGCCTGAATTGACCCAATATGCGTCACATTTAAGGCAAGCACTCATAGAACAGATTGCTGTAACAGGCGGTCATTTTGCCGCCAATTTAGGCGTTATTGAATTGAGCATTGCCTTGCACAAAAGCTTCAATGCACCTCATGATATTATGGTTTGGGATGTTGGGCATCAGGCCTACGCACACAAATGGTTGACTGGCAGAAAATCTGAATTCAATACACTCAGACAATTTGGGGGCCTAAGTGGCTTCCCTAAAATGAGCGAAAGCCCTTATGATGCCTTTGGAACGGGGCATTCTTCAACCTCTATTTCTGCGGTATTAGGCTATGCTGAAGCGGCCAAATTACAAGGCATAGATAGAGCACATATTGCCATTATTGGCGATGGTGCCTTAAGTGCAGGTCAAGCCTTTGAAGCACTCAATAATGCAGGCACTTCGCTTTCTAATATTACGGTTATTTTAAATGACAATCACATTGGCATTGATCCAAGTCAAGGGGCATTAGGCGATTACCTTAATCACCTAAATGCCCAGAATGATAACTTTTTTACCGACTTAGGTTTGCAGTATTGGGGACCTGTTGATGGTCATTCTATTGCAGACTTACTTACCGTTTTTGAGACAAGCAAATCAGTCAAAGGCCCTAAAATCATTCACATAAAAACCATTAAAGGCAAAGGTTACGCACCAGCCGAAATGGAGCAAACTAAATGGCACAGTACCTCTCAGTTCGACAAACTTACTGGTAAGGCAACTTCGAATATTGGAAAAGGCATAAAGTATCAAGATGTATTTGGTCAAACATTAAGTGAATTGGCAGAACTCGATTCAAAAATTGTTGCTATAACACCAGCAATGATATCGGGTAGTTCTTTACACTATATGCAAGAAAAAATGCCTGATAGAGTATTTGATGTTGGCATTGCAGAACAGCATGCATTGACCTTTTCAGCAGGCCTTGCAGCTTCAGGTTTAAAGCCGGTATGCTCTATTTACTCAACCTTTTTACAAAGAGGTATGGACCAATGGATTCACGACATTGCCCTTCAAAACTTACCTGTAATTTTAGCGGTTGATCGCTCAGGATTAGTAGGTGAAGATGGCCCAACCCATCATGGTGTATTTGATTTGGCTATGCTACAAAGTATACCCAATACCCATATTATTTGCCCAAGCAATGCAGAACAATTAAGACAAACTTTATTTACTGCAGTAACTCAGACAACTGGACCGATTGTGATTCGTTATCCAAGAGGTAATGCTGGTAACGAGTACCAACATTCGCCTTTTAAAAGCATTGATTTGCAAGCATCTTTTTGTGTACAAAACAAAACAAGTACTTTGGGCGTAATAGCGGTAGGCAGTATGGTTAAACATTGCCTTGAAGCCTTAAAAGACATAGAAGTAGCAGTGTATGATTTATATTGTGTAAAGCCCCTTAACCAAGCCTTTTTGGATGACTTAATGAGCAAACACAAAACACTTTTAATAGTAGAAGAAAACAGTCAAATTGGAGGCGTTGGTGCGCACATAGCACAATGCTTGGCCAAACAAAACCCATCTATCCTTGTTGATTGTATGGGCATTCCAGATAACTTTGTTCAACACGGTAGCATGGACAGCCTCTATCAAAATACCCATTTGAGCGTTTCAGACATCAAGGAAAAAGCGATTAACTTACTCAACAATTAAACCTATACATTTTAAACATTATGGATTATTCAGTTTTACTTGGCGCACACTCACATACCAGATGGTTGGTATTAGTGGCAGGTGCATTGGCTATGGTTCTACCTCAATTGAACCAAGAACACAGCAGCAAAAGCAAATTACCAGCTTTGATCTTTATGATCATTTGTGATTTGCAGTTAACACTCGGATTTTTATTGTATTTTGGTGATAGCCCATTTGGCATTAAAGCCTTTTCTGAAGGCATGGGACACGTTATGTCAACCTCTGCTATCAGAAAGATTGCAGTAGAACATTTTGCGTTAATGTTAGTGGCATTTGTTATGGCACACGTTGCTTATGCTAAAATCAAAAACACTGACCAACAAGCCTTGGTTAAAAAATTCAGTTTAATCTTTATAGGCATTTCAATGGTTTGCATTTTAGCAGGTATTCCATGGAACAGATTTTAAGGCTTTAGCCAAAACATTCAAGCATAAAAAAAGGGGTTATTTAAATAACCCCTTTTTTATTATTCAAAACTGTAATTAATAACCAAAAATCTCTTTTAAACTAACGGCTTTGAACTCGCCATATTGTTTTAAATCTGCTTCTTTGATTTTGTCTTTAGAACCAACTACAGCAATGCCCCAATGACGGCCTTTAATGTTCTGCATCTGAAAGGCTTTTACTTGATCAAAAGTGATGGTCTTAACTGTTTCATAAACCATTTTTCTGTAGTCATAGTCTACCCCTTTATCTTGGGCATCAAGATATTGGAATAGGATGCCACTTTTAATGATTCTTTCAGATTCTATATTGCTTAAAATAGCCTGCTTAGCTTGATTAAAACTCTCTTCGTTTTCTGGCATATTGGTAAGTAATTCTGTCATCGCTTTGATGGCATCATTAAGTTTATCGGCTTGGGTGCCAACATAAGCTAATGCAATATCATTTTTATTTTTTTCGCTTGCCGCACTATATACTGAATAAGTAGAATAAGCCAATGCTCTAGATTCTCTGATTTCTTGGAAAACAACACTACTCATTCCTCCACCAAAATATTCATTATAAGCTGATACAATTGGCAATCTATTTAAATCAAACGCATTAGCACCAGAGCGCCAATTAATTTCAGCCTGAACCATGTCAAAATGGGTAAAGTACACTGTATTTTTAGTGTATTGAAGTGGTTTAAATTCAACAGCTTTAGGGGTTGGTGAGAACTGGCTTGGTTGCTTATGTAATTTGGCTATATCAGCTGAAATGACTGTTTGATCTGATGGGCCATAGTATAAAATTTGATGTTTGAAATTGCAGAAGCCTTTGATTATACCTACCAATTCAGTAGCAGTCAAGGCCTTTAATTCTTCATTAGATAAAATATAGGTTCTAGGATTATTAGCACCATATAAAGCATATGTACTTAAGGCTGAAGACACCATGCGTTTGTTTAATTTAGCATCTTCCCTTGATTTTAAAATTCTGCCTACATAGTCTTTTAGAGCTTTATTATCTGGTTTGGCATTTTGTAATAAATCTTCGAATAAAGCCAAGGCCTCATTGAAATTTTGTTGAGGACCTGTTAAAGTTAAATAGCTTTGATCTTCGCCAGCACTGATACTAAAATTACAAGCCAACTGATAAAACTTCATACTTAATTCATTGGCCGAATATTTATCGGTACCTAAAAATTGCAAGTATTCTAAGGCAAGTGGTAATTTTTTGAAATTATATCTACCCATATCTACTAAGTAATACAAATTGAATAATTGGTTCTTGTCATTCTTTTTGTATAACAATTCAACATTGCCAATTTTTCCTTTAGACAAATCTTTATTGAAATCTAAGTAAGCAGGATGGATAGAATCTACCTCTTCTGACAATAAATCAATTACAAATTGAGATGATTTATCGCGGTTTAACTCTACTTCAGTGATAGCAGGTTTTTCAATCTTATTTTGCTTAGTATCTTCACCTGTGCGCTTATAGACAACTGTATAGCCATTGGTGTAAAATTCATTGACAAAATCTACAATTTCTTGCTTCTTCACTTGAGACATTTCGTAATTGATATTCAAAACATCTTTCCATGCTCTATCAGTTACAAAGGCATCTAATAAATCAAAAGCAATGCCTTGATTTTCATCATATTTTTGAATGTTTTCAACCATTGCATTGGCGATGATACCTTTTAGTAAATTTTCGTCAAATTCACCTTTTTTGATTTTATTGATTTGAGCCAATAAAAGCTCTTTAACCTCTTCTAAAGTTTGACCTTCTTTTGGTTTACCCATTAAGAAATGAACAGAATAATCTTTCATAATTTCAGGAGAAGAATTCGCGCTTAATACTTTTTGCTCCTTCACCAAATTCAAATCAATTAAACCTGCTTTGCTGTTGTTAAGCAATAAGTCTACTATGCGTAATAATATGGCTTGTCTTGAAGCAGCGCCATCAAAACGCCAGCCCAACATTACATTGGCTGCATCAGGACCTACCACAGAAATACTATCAGGTCTTCCTCTAGGATATTCCATTTGGAAATTGAAAGGCGGAACTGGTTTAGCTTGCATGTATGAAAAATGTTTGTCAACCATTTCAATCACTTCTTCCGGCACAAAATCACCCACCATAATCACTGCCATATTATTAGGCACATAATACGTGTTGAAGTAATTTCTAATTTTAATCAAAGATGGATTTTTAAGGTGTTCAACTGTACCAATTGTGGTTTGTGTGCCATAAGGATGTGCTTTAAATAATGAGGCCATCATTTTTTCATAGGCTTCTTCTCCATCATTGTCTAATGAAATATTTTTCTCTTCATACACAGCTTCAAGCTCAGTATGGAACAATCTCAAAACTGGATTTCTGTATCTTTCTGATTCAATTTCTATCCATTGGTGTATTCTGTTGGATGGAATATCATTAATATAAACGGTTTGTTCTACACTGGTAAAAGCATTGGTACCTTGAGCGCCAATACCTTGACACATTTTATCAAACTCATTGGCAACACTGTATTTTGAAGCCAAACCACTCACTGAGTCAATTTGTCTGTAGATGGATTGACGTTTGCTTGGGTCTTGTGTTTTGTTGTATTGTTCATACAAGGCATCAATTTGATCTAAGTATACTTTTTCTTTAGCATAGTCTTGAGTACCAAATTTATCTGTACCCTTGAACAACATGTGCTCTAAATAGTGTGCTAAACCCGTGTTGTCTGAAGGATCGTTTTTGCTACCAGCTTTAGTAACTACCATGGTTTGAATTCTAGGCATGTCTTTATTGACGGCTAAAATCACTGTCAAACCATTTGGCAATACATACCATCTTGATTGGGTCGGGTCACCTGTAACTACAGAATAGGAGTAATTACCGTGAGTTCGTTTGCCATAGGTATTGTAGTTAACTTGAGCCGATAGGTTCAAGCCCAATACCATTAATAAGAATAAACTTAATTGTTTCATTTGTCGAAAAGTATAGAAGGTCAAAAATAATTAAAAATGTGATGTTGTCAGAAAAATTCCATGAAAGCCTGCATTTACAAGTTAAAGATCTTTATACATGTAGTGGTGCGGAATGCCAACTTCATAGAACCCTTCTCCTTGCAGATTGTAACGCAAACTCAAATAAAAGGGAATGGCAGTATCTCGTGCATGCAAATGGATTTTGGAATAGCCTTCCATTTGAGTCAACTGTTCTGCAAATCGAACCAATGTTTTACCAATGCCTTTGCCTTGAAATATTGGATCTACAGCAACTTGTCTCATCTTAAGCGCTTGGCCATCTGGTTTAAGCAATAATATGGCGCATA
>JAURIG010000051.1 GCA_030832905.1 Bacteroidota bacterium | reverse complement strand
ACACTGTTTTGCTTAAAAGCTATAACATTCCCATTAGAATTAGCGCTAACCAGATCAAACGTTTCAGGCATCATTTGCTGACCTTTGATAGACCATAAAGCCCAACGACCTGATTGTTTTGCCCAATAAGCATTGGCATAAACATCGCTAATGCGATCAAAAGTTGGTGCCAATATAATTTGCCCTGAATCATTCACTAATCCCCATTTACCTCCTTTTGAGAAAGCTAGATAGCCATTTTGCATGCTTGAAACTTGATCTACAGGATCGCTAAATAAAAACTGTCTTTGCTTATTGACGACATGACATTGACCGTTGTCCAAATAGACAGTCGCAAAGCCATTAGTAAATCCTGTTGCCTCAGAAAAAAACACATCGCAAAACACTTGGAGGTTACTGTCTAAAAATTGCCATTGGTGTTGATACCTCACTAGAGCAATGCCTTCTTTAATGGGTTCTGCATAATCATAAAATTTATTAGAACTATCCAGTTGACCATCTTTTGAAAAATAAAACAGCTTAAGTGATTGATTAAAATAGGGTTTATAAGTTTGAGCCTGAGCTTGGTAAAAACCAAACGCAAACGCAAATAAAACTTGAAGTAAGCGCTTGTTCGATATGCTTAAAAAACCACCCATCAGCTTATTGTTTAAGTGTTAGACTCTATAGATGTCAAAAGGGTTGCATCATCTACATATACAAATCTAACATAATCCTTTATCAAAAACAAGGATTAGTCTTATTTGTAAATACTTAATCGTATTTCGCCAATGTGAATAAACCTTAAATTATTTTATAAATCAAAAGTAGTACCTACAGCCACTGCTAATTCTTGAAGCTTGCTTAAACTAGGCTTGGCGTAAAATATACCAGTAGTTTGATCTGCTCTAATGCCTCTCACAAATACATAAAATACACCCCCAAAATCCTGATCATAATCAAAGTTTTTCACCCTTGATTTCAAGTACTTAACAGCTGCAATGCTGTATAAATGGTATTGTAAATGATAGTGGTTGTGATTCATCGCATGGTGTAATTGATCGGAGGCGTAATCGGAAACTTGAGGGCCCAAATAATTTGACTTCCAATCCAAGATATAATACTTTCCATGCATTTGAAACAGCATATCCATTTTTCCATTCATCATCCCTAGGAGCTGATCGTTGTATTTAACGTCTAAAACAACTTCATCCGTTGAAAGTGATTTAATAGCTTTGCCACTGCCCTCTTGTATTTGAAAATCAAATTCTAGCTCATTTAAAGTGTATTGTGATGATAATTCTGAAAGCGTAAATGCGGTTTGATCATGTTTGAATGGGACATTACAAATATGTTCCATCATGGATTGCAGGTGTATTGTATAACTGGCTCTCTTATATTCTGGCAATCCTTTAACTGATTGTTCTATTAATCTGCTCCACTGATTGGGCGCATTAAAAACCATGCGTTCAAACAATAAATGTAGCATGTTACCAGTAGTGGCGCCTTTAGGCAATTGTCTTAATACCCAGTCTTCATAGGCATCCGATGATGGCAATGCCGCTAAAACAGGCATTGGCTCATGCTCAGAAACAATCGATGAATAACTCCATTTTCGCCAGACAGAATCTTGCAATTCAAAATGTTTTGGTATGCGATGAACAGGACCATGCGCTTTATGTCTTGGTTTATAAGCGTATCCTTTGGGTAAAGATACTTCTAAAGGTGCTAAGCATTCAACTGAAGGATTTTGCGCCATTGAAGGCATAAAAGAAGCCAAAGAACTAGTCTTTTTATGAAGATTATTATAGAGATAACACAAATGGGCAGTTCTTGTCAATGCTACATAAATCAATCGTCGGTGTTCTTGTTCAATTTGAGTATTGAAAACCAATAATTGTTCAGGGCTTAATAGTGCTGCTTCTCCAAAATAATATTGAGCTGATTCAGGATCTCTGAAATTAATAATGCTTGAACTAAACGGGGTTAAATTCAATGTTGGCGCAAAGACTACAGGAAATTCTAAACCCTTACTTTTATGAATGGTCATAATAGTAATTGCAGCGTCATCACTCTCCATACGCATTTCAAATTCATCCCCAGAACGTTTCTTATCTTCCAATAATTTTTGCAACCAATTCAATAGATCCAAAGCTTGAAAATGTTGATTTAATTGATGTTTGTGCAACAACTCAGTAAACTGAAGCAAATTTGATAATACCCTATTACCCTCTGGGAATGCAGCATCCATACACCTTGCCTTTACTTCAAAATCAGAAAAAACCTGCATCAACAATACAAACACCCCTTCCTTATCCCATAGTGTTTGATAGTATTTAAAACGCTCTAACAATATGGATTCATTGATTTGTAGCAGTTTTACTTCATCAAACCCCATCCATGGATTCAATAAGGCACGATTCACATTTGAACGATTGATATTGAAAACTGCAAACAATAAATAATAAATGGCTTTCGCCTCAGGGCTGTCTGATAATTTCGCATCATCAATAGTGACTGATGGGAAAGCATAACGCCTTAAAAGTTTTTGTATTTCAGCTGCTTCATTATTACTGCGAACAAGAATACAGATATCTGATGTTTTGACAGGTCTCCACTGATCTTTAATGTACAATTCAGTATTGGACTCTAATAATTGCTTTAAATGATGTAAGCAACTATTCATTACAGTTTGTTTGTCTTTACAAGCAGTATACAGAATAGGTTTTTGTTGATACCAATCTGCCCTTACAGTTGACGATGATGTATTATTAGCCTTTACATGCCTATACTTAATAGCATCTGTAGATTGTTCGAAGGCAAAAGTATCAAAGTTTTCATTTGGCAAAAAGAAATGATTTAACCCATCAATTACAGAGGCACTTGATCGGTAATTGGTATTCATTGTATACACATGACGCACTAAATGACGCGCCATAAAATAGGTATTGATGTCTGCCTTTCGCCAAGCATAAATAGACTGTTTTGGATCCCCTATGTAAAACAATATAGAGTGTTTGTTAAACAAGGTATTGAATAACTCAAATTGAAGTTTATCCGTGTCTTGGAATTCATCAATTAAAACTGCTTTGTACTTCTGCCTGAGCGATTGATGTAAATTTTTATTGTCTTTTGTTACCACTGCATGGTGGAGTTTGGATATCATATCATCAAATGTTATGACACCCAATTGTGACAAACGACTTTGAACCATCAAAAACACTTCTTCTAAAGCCTTAGACTGCACATTATACTTAAATGCAGTGAGCGATTGATCAATCTGTTCTTCTTGATGTATGAGCGGATCAAACCATTCTAACACCCCCGAAAAAATATCAAACACATAATTGGGCGTATTCTTTTCATGATACATGAACTTATATAGTGCCTTTGCATGTTGAATGTATTTTATTAGGTCTTTATTTTTAGCATTTCTGTGATTTTGAATGCGCGTGATTAAGTCTTGAGCGTTCGCATTTAAATAAGCTTGCGCAAGTTTACAATTAGCCTTAAAATCTGATTCAAAAGCCTGAATTTGAGTTTCAAAATTGTCTATCAATTGAGGGTCAAATACTGGCTCTTGAGCAGTATGCAAATAAGTTTGACCATTTAATCTAGAAGATAATAAAGACAACAATTGTGCTCTATTGAAGTTAAGACTATTTAGCCTAGACAAAGTTAAATGACCAATCGCGTTCATATGTGTTCGCCAAAAGGCATTAACTGCATCGCTTTTAACCCCTTCAAATTCAATTGGTGTAATGGTTCCTGAGTTAAACATTTGGTCTGTTTCAAAGGCAAACTCATTCAATGTTTTTTGGCAAAATCCATGAATGGTCATGATAGCCGTTTCATCTAAAAACAAAAGCGCATTGTTAAGTCGTTTCTTTACCTCTGCTTCACCAACACTTGTAATTGCTTGGTCAATTAAGACTTTAATAGATGGATTTGAAAGCTGGGTTTGATCCTGACAAACTATAGCATATACCTGTCTTACAAAAGCCCTAACTCTATGCTCCAATTCAGCGACTGCTGATTTGGTAAATGTGACCATTAATATTTCTTGAATAGGCACATTGCTCTCTAAAATTAAGCGCAAAACCAATACAGAAATAGAATAGGTTTTACCAGTACCTGCACTCGCTTCTACTAAATTCGAATCGCGTAATTGCACTTTTTCAACCTTAAAATCTTGCATGTTAATCGCTTTAGTTGTCATCGTTAGTTAGGAGATTTAAAGTTAAATTGACGGGTTCAAAAACCAAGGCCATTTGATCAATAATGTTGTGTATATTATCGGTTCTTAGCCAGTTCATATCCCATATTTTTTGGAAGTACACATCTGTAAAGGTATCAGGCGATAAAACATTGGACTCAATAGATTTTATTAGCTTATTGGCATCATCACTGTGTTTTTTGTATAGCAGTTTAAAATAAGACCAAAGCAGCATATAAGGCTGATTTTGATTCTGCTCAAATATAGACCAGTAAAGATTTAATAAGTCTCTAGCTTTTGCTTGACTCATAGCTGTAACTGGCAATTGCACCACTTTAGACTTTTTATCGGCATATAAAAAATGTAAGTCATGACCAGCACTTCTTAACAAAAGATAGTCTAAGAAAGCCCCTAATATTTTTGATTGCCATGCACTTGAGGCATTTAGATGGACATAGTAATCATCATAGACTTCAATATCAGCTTTTAACTTGAATTGATCTATGCTGAATTCCGCACTTAAAAACCGTTTGTGTTTTCCGTTGATAATTTCAGAGATAGGTTCTAATAAGTCATCCAAATCATCTGCTACTTTTTTAAAGGCCATTTGACCAGTCTCTAAAAGTGGCAATTCCCCTTGTAATTGTTTTTTATGAAAATAAGCTGAGCGATCTTCTGGCAGCAGTTGCATTAAATCACGTCTTAATTGCCAAGCTTCTAAATTGTCTAATTCAAAGCGTTCATGATCTGGCAACAACAATTCATCTTCATTGTAATTAATGAGTAAGACCTTATTGAAATACCATTTGATTGAGTCAGTAAAAAACAATTTAAAATCAGAAAAAGCGACACGTTCAATGGCTTTAGTTGGAGTGTTCGACTCGTCAAGCAAAACACTAAATGGTTTTGAAGTTGACAACGGATTGATATAATTATATAACTTTGAATGCTTCCCGTATTGCTCACTGAAATGGTGCAAAGGCTGTTCAATTACCATTGCATTCAACCAATCAGGTTGATAAGACGCGCAACCTTGAAGTATGTACTCTAATAATTCATCAATTAGAGAAGAGGGTGGCAATTTGCTGCCATCTTTAACAGAATAACCTACATAGCTTAAATACAAACGACTTTGAGCAGACAACAATGTTTCTAAAAACAAATGCTTGTCATTGTCTTTGATATTTCTATCGCCTTTGCGTTTATGCAATTCCATTAAATTGAAACTAGGATGCTGTTCTTTGCGCGGAAATTGATCAAAGTTAAGTCCCAACATTGCTACCACTTTAAATGGAATACTGCGCATTGGGATCAATGAACAAAAAGTAATGCCTGCGCCTGCAAATGATTTTTGTTTGGTTTCATACTCTAAGAACTTTAAAAAATGAAATCTAAAGACTTCAAACGGCACCTGTATATTTTCAAACTCATTGACTTTCCTTAAACGCTCTACGATTTTTAACAAATGATGATAGGCCTCATCTTCTGCTTCATTGGCTTGAAATAAAACATCTTCAACCAGCAACAACAACCAATCACACCAGGCGTCAATGTGCCTTGGAGCATGTCTCATAGCTAGTGACTTTTTAAGCTGTTTGTAAAAACTGTATAATTTCACAACAGCTTCTTGGGCTTGGCCTTCATAGGCATCTAGCGGAATGAGTGGCAATCCATTGACATTTATTTCAGGTTCCCCCGAAATCATTAAGCCATAAAACAAACGGTCTAAACCATAAGACCAACTGTGCACATAACTACCATCAGAAACTTTAGCCTCTACGCCAAATCTGATATTGGCAGTTTGAATCATGTCCCTTATTTGTTCTAAATCTGTAAATTGAAAACGCTGCTGAATGTAAGGCTGTTCAATCAACTGCATCATAGATTCTGCTTTGAAATCATCCCATTCAAACGCCATTAAGGCAGAAATACTAGCAAACAAACTGTGTTCATTTTGCATTTTCTCATCTGCAATGGTAAATGGAAACTTATAAGGTGCATGATTGAAAACAGCTTTTATGTAAGGTGCATAGGCATCAATATCAGACACCATAACAACCACCTCTCTGGCTGCTATTATTTGACCATCGTCTACCAGCTTGACCAAATAATTGTATAGAGACTCGACTTCTCTGTAGGGCGTATAGCAAGCATTCACCACTAGTGATTGATCATGTAAATCAGACTCTAAAATAGTTTGTCTGTTGGGCTTTACTGCATTGTGGTATACATCGCTTTGCAACTTTTCTAAGAGCGTTTGGGGCGCTTTAGGAATGAGGGCTAAATCATCATTGTAAACATTGATATAGGTCTCGTCTTGAAACAAAGTATAAAAGGTTTCCTTAATGACCTTACCCCAATTATTAAGTATATCATTGCCCAATATACCAAAGTTCATTTTGCTGGTATCGCGTTTGAACTTTTGAGTCATGCGCACTATGTCTTTTTCAGAACGATCTTCCCACCAATAATACTCTGGTGCAGGATTCAACAAGTAAAACTTTAAGTCAACGAGCTTAGACAATTCATGGAATAGATGCAAATGTTGAGGGGTAATTACAGCCATACCAAAGAAGTAAACATCCTTAAGCATAGACTGAATGTACTCACTATGAGACGATTGACTCAAAGCCTCAATGATGGTTTGAATCGCCCCAGATTTATCTGTCAAAGCAGACTCGTATTTTTGATGAATTGACGACCACAAATAGGCTTGAAAGGCCTCGTCTTCATTGGCTACTACTGATTGCTCCCAAGTCCTTAACAGATCTTGTCTGTACATTTGGTATTGGTCAAATAAATCTGCTAGTTTGGTGGCCAATGCCATTTGTTTGACCGGCTGATTGAGGTAGTATTCAGCTATACTTGGAAATTGCCTATTGGTATTAGGATGGTCTAAAATACTGTAAATAGCCCACTGCAACATTTCGATGCTCATCAGTGGTTTATGATAGCCTTTAACCCAGGTGTACAAAAGACCTATAAGGTCGTTGGGTTTGAGGAATTCAATGTTTGCTGCAATACCATGTTGTTCCGCTAATCTGTATTTGAGCCAGGCATTCATGCCATCAGTTTGAGTCACAATATAGCATTTGCTAAACGCCGTTTTCTCAGACGCTTGAAAATCTAATCCCAGCTGTTTGGCTAAGGGCTCTAAATGATTGGATACGTTTAATGCTATGCCCATGACAATCGTTTTATAATACCCGAACTTCTTTTAACACGTCTTTGTATGGCAGACACCAACTGCGCTTGATTGGCTTGAATACATACACTTTGCTTCCCTCTGGTTATGGCGGTGTACAATAACTCACTGGTCATTAATTGATCAGCTGCGGACTCTGGCAACACCACCCATACAAAATCAAATTCTGAGCCTTGACTTTTGTGGACAGTCATTGCAAATACCGTTTCACTCTGAGCAAACAAACCAGGCATAAACCCTTTAACAGTTTGGTCACTGGTTTCAAACCAAATTTTCAAAACCCCATCTTGATCAGGTCTTACTATTCCAATATCGCCATTAAACAAACCCAATTCCGGATGATTTTTAGTGATCATAACAGGTCGATTCAAATAAAACTCTGCTTGGAGATTAAGTCCGTAATGTTTAGCCAAATAGGCTTCAATTTGCTTGTTCAATTGTTTGAGTCCTTTTGGCCCTTCTCTTGTAACGGCTAATAGCCTAATGGATTGAAACTTTTGCAATGCCAAAGCGGTATTGGGTTCTTCAATGTATTGGCTCAAAGCGTTTGCATAAGCTTTAATGGCTTCTGCTAAATCGGATTCGAGATAAACTTGCTGATCTGCTGTTTGAGAAAACTGTTCTAAGTTTGATTGAGATTGTTCTATGACCCACTTGGCCATTTGCGCAATTCCACTATCAGCTTTGAAACGGTGACTCTTAATCAATTGTACGATATGGCCGTTTAACAAATGGGATTGATGAGGTAAAACTGAGTCGGGTAGAGCACCATGATTTTTACTCAAATGTGTTTGATACCAGTCGTATAAATGTTGAGAAACGGTAGTGCCTTGCGCTATACATTGACACAAATCACCAAATAAACTTCCTGCCTCTACCGAAGCCAATTGATTCGCATCCCCTAAGAATATTACACGACAATTCAGCGGCACAGCTTCTAATAATTTGGTCATCAAAGCGAAATCAATCATCGAAGCTTCATCCACAATGAGCACATCTAATGGCAAAGGCTGTTGTTTATTGTATTTGAAGTCGACTGAATTGAATTGATATTGCAATAACCTGTGTATGGTAAAGGGTTGAAGATTTTGCATTATGGCCTGAACTGAAGTATCAAACTGTTGAGCAGCGGATTCTAATGAAGCCTTCATGCGCATGGCTGCCTTTCCAGTTGGAGCGGCAATGGCGATTCTCAATTCACTTGACTGTGCGCTCAATAGTGCAATGAGCTTTGATATGGTGGTAGTTTTACCTGTACCAGGGCCACCAGAAATAATTGAAAACTGATTGATATAACTTTGTAAACAGGCCATTAACTGCCAATTAACAGTGTTTATGTTAGGTTCTGATGAGGGTTTTTCAGTATCAAACCATTGTAACAAAAGTGCTTGCAATTTTGACAACTCTAAACATCTATCACTTTGCAAATTGGCTTCATAGGCAATGCGATCAGCCAGCGCATTAATACATCTGGTTTCGTATCGGTAATAGCGATTAAAATACAAGGCTTCGCCACTGATCAACAAGGGTGAATGCGAGGTAACATCTTCAGAAAGATAAGCTTGCATTTCAGACCAATTGCTTTCCAATGAAACTTCAGCGTAAGGACTATCTGTTAAGTAATCTGAAACATCTTGAAGTGGTAAACAGATATGCCCTTCTTGCATAGCCTTTGATAGGGCATAGGCGAAGGGTCTAATGGGCTCATTTTGAAACAGCTGAGCAAACTGATAATGAATATCAAAGGCAGTCATTGCTATTGCATAAATATATTAAAAAAAAATGAGAATACCAAATTTAAATGCAAACGGCATTAATTACCGCCATGCTGAAAGCAATAGCCATTTGGACTTTTGGTTTTGCGTTTGCAACGAACACCTGATTGGTTTTTACCTTTGCACTGCTTGCTTTGAACAACTGTAGTAGCTTTTGGTTTAACTGTTTTTGTTACCTTTTGCTTACTTGGCTCTACCGTCTTTTCTTGATGATTAGATTTGGCTTTGAATTGCCAACATGATCGACAATAACCTGACTCCAAAATGGATTCTACTTGATTGTCAATCAGCGGAAAAAAATCTAAGCCCGTTAAACGTTCAACACTATCAACGGTAGTCATGTAGTCTTCTACCTTACCCTGAATTGGCTCATTGGGCATTACAAAAGCAATGGCTTTAATTTGAGGATAGGCAACATCCAATATCACTTTGTAATAGGCTTTAGGCACTGATACTTTATTGGGCCCAATGCTAGGCAAACTGTCTTTTAGCACCGGACCAGTTACCACTAATACAATAGAATCTTCTTTGGCCCAAAGTCTAACTTGTTCTTCCAATTGTTTCCATAAGCCTCTATTTAAGTTTGGCACTTGAGGACTCATATTGCTAAAATAAAAACTCTCTTCCATAGTCAATTGACTCCAACCCATGTCTGCCGCTGGAGCTAAATGCCCTCTATCATATCCTGATCCTGCATAATCCTCATTGGCCGCAGACCCTGTTTTAACTAAAGGATCTTCTATGAATTTATTGCTTCTTTCAACTGCTTTTATTGTGTGTTGGGCAGTTAATTCATAGGCTACCCAATCTGCTTGTTCGTGCTGTTCATTGTACATTAAATCATAAGCGCTATGGTGTACAATGGCATGATTGAATTTGGCTTTTGGATGAAGTATATCTGGCACATATTTGAAGTGCTTTTTGATTAGACTGTCTTGATTAATGGCCCCTAAAGTGCTCACTATTCCGATACAAACAGCTAGTGCTATGGATTTTATTGTTGACATACTTTTTTATTGATAACTTAATTGGTACAACATAACACTGTTGCCACCACCATTGGATTTGCCTTGTGCAGTCACTATCAATAAGCGACCATCTGCACTTATGTCCATACCAACCGGATAGCTATCTGCCAAACAGGTTGCAACGACTTTCATGCTAGACGAATTAACAACTGCTATTTGACTGCTTTGATTAACTGCAGCAAAAACATAACGCCCATTTGGACTTACACATATGGTTCTAGCTCCAGGGCCTACAAATACCTCTTGCCATTTTTTAAATGCTTTTTTAGAGCCGTGTTTTAGGTGGTGCTGAATGAGCTCACGCCAATTGGCTTTTTGCACATACCCAGATTTATTGATACTCAAATAAATGAATGAATCATGAATCAGCAAATGCCTCATATTAGACCGCATTCCTTTGATTGAACCAATGTTTTTCTTGTTAAAAACATCAATTACTGAGCATGAATTACTTCCCATTTTTCCAACGAACACATATCGATTATCAGGGGTAAAAACTGTTCCTCTAATACAATTGCCACAGTTGTTATCTCTATCTATTTTAACACTGGTATCTAAAGGATTTTCTATGCGTTTATCTACTGCTATTTGAGCGGTGTAATGAAACTTTAATGGTTGATTGGAACTGATGTCAATTAACCCAACGGTGTTATCTCCCCAATGTGATACTACTATGGTTTTGTTGTCTGGTGAACAGGTTATCATTTTGGGCAATGGCGCTGTTGGCATAACCCTAACAATGGTGTCTGCATCAGTATCAATAATACACAAGGCTGATGGATCAATAGCATTGATGTCATATGAGCGACGGTAATAGGTTACCCATAGATATTTCCCTTCGTGTGAGAAACAACTTTCTACTGGTTTGCCATCAAACACGTTCACTTGCTTGCTAGCTGTTCTGAACATGTAATCAAAGTAATTCTGATCTCTAAAAAGGTATTGATTTTTGGCGGTAAATCTGTGTCTGATGACTTTAAGTAACTGATAAGATTTTAAACTATAAACCGAAGTGGATTCTCCTTCTAAAGATTGTACATAGAATTTGAGCTTCTTATCCAGAATATTAACAGATTTAGGGGAATACACACTGGCATCATACACATCGTGAGCATGGGTGGTATTGGCTTCATAGTGTTGCATGCGATGCACCAATTGCATGCGCACTTCTGCTTGTTCAGGTATAGACTTTTGACCTATGGCAACTCTTGACAATTCTCCAGCACTGGCCATATGCAGTGAGCCCAATAAAACACCAAGCAGAGAATAGATTTTCATAGATTTGTCACAAATATCCGATTACCAAGATAGATTTCAAAGCGTTAAAAAAAGAATTCAATTAAATGCTATATTTGAGACATGAAAGCAGTTCAATTAAGCAGTTTTTTTGTATGTTTTTTGTTAGGATTATCAGCCTGTGAGACCATAGTTGAAAAGGATGATTATCGACCAAGTCCAATGGCTGAAATTAATTTCGCCTATGAAAAACCTGGGATGATAGACAGATTCAAAAACCAGTCTCAATTACCGATGGATAGCTTAAATACAATCACCTATTTTGGCTTTGCTGTAGATGAGCGCTTTCATTCTAGCTATTGCGGCTTCACTACTGACTCTGGTGTAGTTGAGTTTGAAGTTAAAACCAATCTAGATCAAGAAACCTTTAACAACCGAAAGGGGATTAGCAGCCATGGCACATGGCGTTCTATGACAGGCAATAATTTCAGTTTTGGAGGAGATTTATATGTGCCTTTTAAACTCAGTAACATTGCAACAAAAGGCAATGACACGCTTGAAATTTCAAGCAACGGCGATCTGATAAAAGCATTCTACCAATCTAAGTATTCAGGCTTAAATTGCAGAGATTCAATAGAAATTATCAAGTAAAATATTGTACCTTTGTGGTACATTTTATGGGGCTGACCGGAATTGACGGGTAGCGCAGGTGAGATGTAAGCATGTAGAGCTTTGTTTGCTGGCTCTTTAATCTCAACACTCAACAATTTAAGAGGCGAAAATAACTTCGCAATGGCTGCTTAATCGGTGATTAAGTAAATACCATACACTGTCATAGCCCTTGTTTGGGTCGGTTGTGAGTTACAGTGTTCGACATACCCAAATATGTTTGTATGACTGACAACGACTACAAACATTATTAGTTGTCTAAGTCTTAAACAAGGTATGCAACCAAGCTTTTTAAGGCCTACAATCAATGGTTACTAAACATGTAGAAAGCGTCATCATTTCCTAGTTCGGACGAGGGTTCGACTCCCTCCAGCTCCACCTTCGCCCTCCGAAGCTTTAGCGAAGGAGGGCTTATCTTTTTATTAGATAATTGTTTTTCGCTAAATCTTCTCGGGCTTCGGCGGACCCTGTCCACTTATAAATTCTATAATTTCTTCACTAAAGTTTCGTTGAACAATGGGAGGGCTTATCTTTTTATTAGATAATTGTTTTTCGCTAAATCTTCTCGGGCTTCGGCGGACCCTGTCC
>JAURIG010000050.1 GCA_030832905.1 Bacteroidota bacterium | reverse complement strand
GCACTCAGTGGCGGAAGAATGGGGTATTTTATTATGAATGGTCGTCAATACCAAATCATAGGGCAAACGGCGCGTGATTTTAGAGATCAACCCAGCGTGTTGTCAGAATTATATGTCAGAAATGACCAAGGACAACTCATAGGCTTAGATCAATTAATCCTCACTGAAGAACGGTCTAATCCACCTCAATTATACCATTATAACCGATACAAATCCGCCACCATTTCGGCCTCATTAGCGCCGGGTAAAACCATAGGCGATGGCGTTAAAACCATGCAAGGTATTGCCGATTCTTTGTTAGATGAATCTTTCTCCTCTTCATTGAGTGGTCCTTCCCGAGACTTTAAAGAAAGTTCATCTAACACTTCCTTCGCTTTTATCTTGGCTTTGGTCTTAATCTATTTGGTTTTAGCGGCTCAATTCGAAAGCTTCATTGATCCAGTTGTGATCATGATGACAGTCCCGTTGGCTTTATTAGGGGCCTTGTTGTCTTTGTGGTTAACCCATGGTACCTTGAATATTTTCTCGCAAATTGGCATGATTATGCTCATTGGTTTAGTGACTAAAAACGGTATTCTGATTGTTGAATTCGCCAATCAAAAACAGAGAGAGGGCATGGATAAACTATCCGCTATTTTGGAGGCCTCTGTTCAGCGATTGCGTCCCATTTTAATGACCAGTTTGGCCACTGCTTTAGGGGCTTTGCCCATAGCCCTGTCTTTAGGGGCCGCCTCCACTTCACGCGTGCCTTTAGGGGTTGTGGTGGTAGGTGGCATAGTCTTTTCCCTTATTTTAACCTTGTTGATTGTGCCAACGGTATATCTTTTCATTTCAAAATCAAAACAACATGACCATCAAACAGATACTAATTAATTGCCTATTGGGTTTTGTTGCGCCATTGCTAAGTGCACAAAACACTTTGACTTTAGAGCAAGCTGTGGCTAAGGCTTTGACTCAGAATTTAGACATCAAAAAGTATGAACAATCTGTTGTGATTGCACATAATAACAATACACCTGGTAATGCGGGTCAATTGCCGAGTATACAAATTCAAGCCAATCATACGCCTTCAGTTACCAATATTAAACAAGAGTTTACCAATGGAACACTCATTCAAAAACAAGGGGTACAAAATCAAAGCAGTATAGCTGCTGTTCAATTATCGTATACCGTGTTTGATGGGGCTAAAATGTATGCGACTAAAAACAAGCTCAATTACCTTGACCAAGCGGCTAAGACACAATTGAAAATGATACAACAAGATGTGGTGGCAAAAGTAGTGGTGCAATACAGTCAGCTCTGTCAGTTAATTCATTATTTGAAGGTCTTAAAACACCTTGATACGCTTAGTCAAGAACGCCTGGATTTAGTTAAAAACAGACGCATTGCAGGGATAGCCAATCAAGCAGATGAATACCTTGCCCAGCTACAAAAAGAGGAACAGGCTATTCAACTCTTGAGTCAACAACGTTACATTGATCAAGCCTATGCCCAGTTGAATGCTTTAATGAATCAGCCAATAGCAACACAATACAACGTGGATGCAGAACAATGGCAAGTAGCCACTATGCGCCGCTCGCAATTGGACTCATTGTTGGCTCAGAATCAAGCCTTGGCCTTTGCTGATGTGCAAGTACAAATTGCCAAAGCTACCCAAAAAGAGACTCAGGCAGGCCTGTGGCCTTTGATCAAATTAAATGGGGCTTACAATTACTCACTCAATCAAAGCAATGCAGGTTTTTCTTTGTACAATCAAAGCATAGGGCCACAAGCTGGGATTTCATTAGTTATGCCAATCTATTCGGGTTCAAATCTTCAACATGCCATAAAGAATGCTCAGACTCAAGTCAAAATAGCGGAGTTGTCAAAAGACAATGCTTTGCAATCGGTTCAATTAACTTTTCAGCAAGCTTGGTTGGATTATGAATTAGCTAAGAACCAACATGTTTTGAATACTGAGTCAGTCAAAACCGCATCCGCTTTTTTAAGCTTAATGCAAGAGCGATTTAAGTTAGGCCAAAATACCTTGTTGGATCTTAAAACAGCTCAAACCACTTATGAAACGGCTGTTTACAGACAATCCATTAACTTGTTAGCGCTAAAGGTTGCTGAAACCCAGCTCTTGTCTTTAACGGGTAGCTTGGTGCAATAAATTTAATACAGCGTAATGATGGTAACCCCATCGCCACCCAATTGTTCAGTTTCATGTTCATAATGCTTAACCAACTTCGAATGGGTTAAGTAATCAATGATCAATTTGCGCAATATGCCAAATCCTCTGCCATGAACCACTCTCAAGCTGCTCATGCCAAGGCTATGGGCATCGTTGATCCAATTGTCTAGTTGCTTCATGGCCTCTTCGCCTCTAATGCCTCTTAAATCTATTTCAGCTCTGAATTGCGTTTGTTTATTAAAAAGGTCAACATTAAAAGTTGCTGTCTTTGGCTGGTGTTTTATATTCGCTTTAGCGGCTTGAAGTTCATTTAAGGGCAACCAGATTTTAACAGAGTCAAACAAAACCAAAGCTTTGTTTTTTTTGAGGTCTATAATTTCTCCGCTCACCGTTTGAGAAACATGTTTAACTGTCATGCCTTTTTTGAAGTTGGTTTCAGGCAAAACCGATACTGGTGTTTGCTCTATATCGGCTTCTAAATGGGCTTTAAATTGGCTTAATTGCTTACGCACTTTATTCGTGCTTTGCTTTTGGGCTTTAGTTTCTTGTATGTGTTTGATGGTGGCCTCAATTTTTTGATTGGCCTCTTCAATAATGTGGTGAGCTTTGGTTTTAGCATCTTTCAAAATGCTAGATTTATAAGTGTTTAAATCTGTTTTTAAAGCCTGGTAATCTTGAATTAATTTTTCAAGCGATTTTTCTTTTGACTCAATGCGTTCTTGTTGGTCTTTTAAGGTTTGTTTTTGCAGTTCATTTTCAGTGATCAAATGTTCTAAATCAAACGCTTTTTGCTGTTTGTTAATGGATTTAGCTCTTTGAATGATTTGGTCTTGAATCCCAACTTTAGAGGCTACTTCTAAGGCAAAAGAAGACCCTGCTTTATCTGGCTCTAATATGAACAAAGGTTGTAGTTTTTGAACATCGTACAACATACGGGCATTTTGAGCCCCTTTAGCCTGACTGGCCCAGGTTTTCAATTGGCCATAGTGCGTACTCACTATGCCGATAGCCTTTTGTTCTATCAGTTGTTCAAGTATGGCTTGTGCAATGGCGCAACCTATACTAGGGTCTGTACCATTGCCAATTTCATCAATCAAATACAAGGTGTCTTGGTTAGCCTTTTGCATAAAATACTGCATGGTATTCAAATGGCTACTATAAGAACTTAAATGGTTCTCAATGGATTGATTATCGCCAATGTCTATGAAAATTTGTTTGTAAACAGACAACTGACTATCTGGCGATACTGGAATTGGTAAACCCATTTGATACAAGTATTGCAGCATGCCAATGGTTTTTAAAGCGATGCTTTTGCCACCTGCATTCGGCCCAGAAATCAACAACAAACTATTGCCCTTTTTAAAATGAAATTGCAAGGGAACTATTTTTTGATTGTCTTTGCTCAATTGAAGGTCGAGTAGGGGATGGCGCGCATCGATCAGGTGAGTGTCGTCATGGGCTGTTACCGCTTTTGGTTTGGTGCATTTAAGTTGAATGGCCCACTGGGCTTTCGCGTGAAGGGCATCTAAACTAATGCTGTTTTGCAGATGTGTTTGTAGTAAAACTCTGAAAGGGGCAAGCCATGCGCAGGTTGCTTTTAAAATGACTTCTATTTCTTTCTTTCTATCGAGGTGTAATTCCTTTAGTGCATTGTTACCTTCAAAACATTCAATGGGTTCAATGTATAAAAACTTTCCACTTTGGCTATCATCGTGCACATAACCATTGATTTTTTTCTTGTGTTCAGCAATAATGGGAATCACCAAACGCTCATTTCTAATTGTGATTTCTGTGTCGCCGGCCCAACCATTTTTTTTAGCGTGCTCAAACTTCTTAATTAAGCTGGTTCTAACTTCTTTTTCTTTGCTTTGAATGGCTTTGTTGATTTGCCATAGGTTGTCTGAAGCATTGGGTTTAAGCTGGCCCTCGGCATCTAATAATTGATCAAGCTTTTGAATGTAAGTACTGGCACTCTCTATGTTGCCAAATGTTTTGTGCAAGGCAGCGTGTTCGCTTTGCTTGTTTTGAATGATTTGCCAATTGTGTTGAATTTGTTTTAAGGCTTTTAGCAATACAAACAACTCTTCTTCAGTCAAGATCTGATTGGCAACAGCCGTTTTTTGCAAACAATCTATTAGCCATTCTGCTTGATCTGGAAATTCAAAGAAATCTCCTGTTTGCAAGCAACTGATTAAGGCCTCAATAAGGGCTATTTGCACCTCAATGTCTAGAACATTGGTGTAAAAAGGATTATGAGCAATGATTTTTTGGGCCGCTTCGCTATGGCACGATTTGGCCAATTGTAATTTAACCGACTCAATGCCAAGTTTGTCTTCTATGGTATTCGGATAGTTTTGGGGCGAATACTTATTGGCCATCTGCATTTTCGGCTTGTATTTCACTGATTTTATCAATCACCCTTTCATAAATATTAGCAGCTACTTCCGGGTGTTGAGCATAGTAATCATGGCTTTTCACAAATACACTGTCTGTGGTGTGGTGTTTTTTCATGATGAAGAGAATGTCTGCTTTTTTGTCTCTGGCAGGGCCATATGAATTGATGTAAGTAGCAGCATCTGCAATGCGAAGATCAACAATGATGTCAACCATTTTAGTTTCTTCAATGACCCATTCTGGTTTGTTCTTAACACTTGCGTGCTTAGGTTGGCAACCCATGCATAAGCACAAACAGACAGTATAAAAACAAATGGCTTTCATTAACTTTGCAAATATAATGATTGCGCAAAACATATTTAAGATACAATCTGAAATAGGCCCAGCGGTTCAATTGGTGGTAGTGTCTAAATACCGAAACATTGAAGACATCAAGCAAGCCTATGCAGCTGGTCAAAGACATTTTGCAGAGAACCGTGTGCAAGCTTTACTTGAGCGAAAAGCAGCATTGCCAAATGATATTCATAGGCATTTAATCGGTCATTTGCAAAGCAATAAAGTCAAACACATTGCAGCATTTATTCATTGTATCCAAAGTGTAGATTCTAAAGAACTCTTGTCAGAAATAGACAAACAAGCCAGCAAACACAAGCGTGTAATCGATTGTTTGTTGCAGCTATTCATAGCCCAAGAAGAAACTAAATTTGGAATGGATGCGGAAGAGTGCAAAGCCATTTTGAAAGCAAAAATTGCGGGTGCTTGGCCTCACGTTAATGTTATAGGCCTTATGGGAATGGCTTCTTTAACCGACAATGTCGAACAAGTTAGAGCTGAATTTTCATCATTGAAATCACTTTATGATGAACTAAAAGACCTGCATGGATTGCGCGTGTTGTCTATGGGAATGAGCAGTGATTACGCCATTGCGGTTGCTGCTGGGAGTAATTTGATCAGAGTCGGCAGCAAAGTTTTTGAATAGTGTTATTCGTAACGCAAAGCTTCTGTTGGGGCCAATTTTGCTGCCTTAGAGGCAGGTAATAATCCAGCCACTATACCAACCACAAAGCAAACAACAACGGCTAATATAATCCATGGCCAAGGCATTATAAAGCCTGATTTCATGACCATAGATACTAAATTGCCTAATAGAATGCCTAATAATATGCCCCCTAATCCACCTATCTGGCAAATAACTGCAGCTTCTGTTAAGAACTGAGTCTTGATCATTTGTGGGGTTGCACCCAAGGCTTTTCTAGTGCCAATCTCTTTGGTCCTTTCTGTAACACTCACCAACATAATATTCATTAAGCCGATGGCAGCGCCGATTAAGGTAATGATGGCAATTAGGGTGGCGGCAATTTTAATGGAGGCTAAATTGTCTTTTAATTTGGCTGTAATGGAATCACTTCTCACCACACTAAAATTGTCTTCAGCGCCAATATTTAATTGCCTAATGCTTCTGAATAATGAATAGGCTTCATACACCGCCAAATCTAAAGTCTTAATAGAGTTCACAGCGACTGAAATGTTAAAGCTGTTATCAGAATTCAAGTATTGTCCTTTTGCTTCTGTAACAGTTATATAGGCCATGCGGTCTTCGCCACCCATGCCCATGCTCATGCTGCTCCCTTTGCTTTTTAAAATGCCAATGACCTCGTATTGAGCGGTTCCAAATTGTACTTTTTTGCCGACTGCATCCACTTTGTTGAAAAGGGTTTCTGCAATGTCTTTTCCAATAATTATGCTTTTGCAACCACTATTGGCTTCGTTGTTGGTAAAGTTTCTGCCAAAACTGAGTTCTGTGCCTGTCACTGACAAATAATTGTCATCAATGGCTAAGACCCTTATATTGGGGTTGGTTTTTTCTGAGCCGTGTTTGAAGGTCGCATTCATGGAGACATTCGTACTCAATGAAACCATTGCAGGAATTTCAAAACGTTGTTTAAATTGTTGTGCTTGAGCAAAAGTAATGGGCACATATTCCACTCTTTTTTCATGGCCACCTCCAAAACGTATCACGCCATCGCGGTTGCGGATGTTAAACGTGTTACTGCCCATCTTTTGAAAAGTATTGCTCAAACCAGCTTCAATGCCATCAACTGCGGTTAACATGCCCACTAAAGCGGCAATGCCAATGGTAATGATTAAGCACGTAATTACTGTTCTTAATTTATTGTCTTTAATCGACTCAAGCGCAATCTTTATGTTTTGGGTAGTTGTCAATGCTCTGCAAAATACCATTAAACTTCGAATAAGTCGGTCTTAACTTCTATTAATTCATTGATTATTAAGACCAAAATAATTTTATGTGAGACTGCTTGTTTGAAAGTTATTTTTAATACATTTGCAATTCTCAAAATTGCATTGCCCAAATGGATCCACTTATTCATGACGTTTTAGAAATACTTAAGTTCATCATTCCAGCATTGATTGTTCTTGCTGTATGTTATGTGATCATCAATAAAGTTATGGAAGACCATTCCAATAGAATGCAATTGGAAATCAGAAAGCAAAATGCAAGCATGTTAACGCCGCTTAAATTGCAAGCTTATGAGCGTATGATTTTGTTTTTAGAGCGCATCAGTCCTCAAACTTTAATCAACAACTACAACGACGGTACAAATACCGCAAGAGGTTTAAAACACCTTATGGAGTCTTCAGTGAATCAAGAATTCATGCACAATTTGTCTCAACAGATTTATATCAGTAACCAAGCTTGGAACATCATTAAAGTGGTTAAAGAAGAGGTAATTCAGTTGGTGCACGAAACATACGAACATTTGCCTTCTGATGCCAGTGGAGTTGATTTGTCAAAAGCCATCATTGATAGAATGATTGCGGATAATGCCATTCCAACTTCAAAAGCCATCGATTTCTTAAAGGCTGAAATCAATTTATATTTTTAATTCTGCTTTGATCTAGCCAATGGAAAAAGAGATCAAAAATGATAGTGGCATCGCAATTCAATCGCAGTATGCGCCATTGAATGCTGAGCTAGCAGGGCAATTCCCATATACGAGAGGCATTCGTCCTGATATGTACAGATCTAAGCTTTGGACCATGCGTCAATACGCAGGGTTTTCTACAGCTGAGGAATCCAACAAACGTTACCATTATTTATTAAAGCAAGGCACTATGGGTTTGTCTGTTGCCTTTGATTTGCCAACGCAAATTGGATACGATAGCGACCATGCCTATGCAGAAGGAGAGGTTGGTAAAGTTGGTGTAGCCATTGACTCATTAAAAGACATTGAAGTATTGTTTAATGGTATTCAATTGCAAGACATCACTACCAGTATGACCATCAATGCTACCGCTTCAACTTTGTTAGCGATGTACATTGCTTTGGCTAAAAAACAAGGTGCTGATTTGCAAAAAATATCAGGGACTATCCAAAATGATATCTTAAAAGAATACGCGGCAAGAGGTACTTATATTTATCCGCCTAAGCCAAGTATGCGTCTGATTACAGATATCTTTGAATACTGTAGTCAAGAGGTGCCAAAATGGAATACCATTTCCATTTCTGGCTATCACATTAGAGAAGCTGGGAGCACAGCTGCCCAAGAATTGGCCTTTACCTTGGCCAACGGTAAAGCATACATTTTAGCTGCTCAAAACAAAGGTTTAGACATCAATGTATTTGCCAAGCGCTTATCGTTTTTCTTTAATGCGCACAATGATATGTTTGAGGAAGTTGCGAAATTTAGAGCAGCAAGACGCATGTGGGCCAATATCACTAAATCTCTAGGAGCAACTGATCCACAAGCACAGATGTTGCGTTTCCATACTCAAACTGGAGGCTCTACATTAACGGCTCAACAAGCAGATAATAATATTATACGTGTTACCTTACAAGCTTTGTCTGCTGTGTTAGGTGGTACTCAAAGTTTACACACCAATGGCTTTGATGAAGCCTTAAGTTTACCTACCGAATCTGCTGCCAGATTAGCCCTTAGAACGCAACAAATTATTGGATTTGAAAGTGGGGTTACTCACACTGTTGATCCATTGGGGGGTAGTTACTATGTGGAGGCGCTTACAAATGAAATCGAAGAGTTGGCAAATCAATACATTAATATTATTGATGCTATGGGTGGAAGTGTTGAAGCCATTGAGCAAGGGTATATGCAAAATGAAATTGCAAAAAGTGCATATGCTTATCAAAAACAAATTGAACAAGGCGAAAAAACCATTATTGGTGTGAATAAATTTGTTCAAGCTGAAACCAATAACACTGCATTGTTGAAAATTGATGATGCCATCCGAAAAGTTCAAGTTGAAAAACTTCAGCAATTAAAAAATGAACGCGATGCTGTCACTGTAGCTCAACATTTAGAAGCGCTATCAACAGCAGCTAAATCAGATGTGAATTTAATGCCTCACATATTAAATGCAGTTGAATCTTATGCCACATTAGGCGAAATTGCCGACGTTTTGCGCAACGTTTTTGGTGAATACAAAGGTTAGTTGAATACTTTTAAAAAAGTCTTGTTTCAACAATTATATAGGACTTTTTTTATGCAGTATTACTTCATCGTAAATTGGCATCTGAAATCACTACAAAAAATCGAAAAAAAACTTAAAAAACAATTCAAAAAAATTTTTTTAGTAACTTTTTTTGAACTTAATTTCAGAACTGAATTCAAAAACCTACACAATTTTATAAACTACTGAAAAACAACGACTTATAATGAGCATGAGTGGACAACAATTTAACGCAGAATCTGTTTGGGCGAATTGCCTAAAAATCATCAAAGACAATTTGAACCCCCAAAGTTTTAAAACATGGTTTGATCCAATCAGAGCTGTTAAATTAGACAATAAAGTTTTGACCATTCAAGTGCCAAGTCAGTTTTTTTATGAATGGTTAGAAGAACACTATGTAACCTTGTTGCAAAAAACACTTAAACAGGTTTTAGGTGTTGGTGCTAAATTAGAATACAACATCATTGTTGAAAACAGCACACCAAGTAATGGCCCATACACAATCAATGTACCCACTGGTAGTAGTAAGAAACCAGTTACTAACGAAGTGAATCTGCCATTGAATGTTACTAATAACATTAAGAATCCATTCATCATTCCTGGTTTAAGAAAAATTCCAATTGATTCTCAGTTAAATCCTAAATACACTTTTGATAATTTTATAGAAGGGGAGTGTAACAGATTAGCTAGAGGCGCTGGTTGGGCTGTAGCGCACAATCCTGGTGGAACTGCTTACAATCCTTTAATGGTTTTTGGTGGTGTTGGTTTAGGAAAAACCCATTTAGTGCATGCCATCGGTAACATGATCAAACAGGTGAACAAAAACAAAACTGTTATTTATGTTTCTGCTGAAAAATTCATCAATCAATTTGTTGAATCTGTTAAAGCGAATAACCAAAATGATTTCACCAACTTCTATCAAAGTTTAGATGTTTTAATCATTGATGACATTCACCAATTGTCACAAAAAACAAGAACTCAAGAAATCTTCTTTACCATCTTCAATCACTTACATCAAAATGGCAAACAAATCATTTTAACCAGTGACAAAGCACCTAAAGACATTAAAGATGTGGATGAAAGATTGTTGTCAAGATTCAAATGGGGCTTATCTGCAGATTTAAACATTCCAGATTTCGAAACCCGTATCGCTATTTTAGAAAATAAAGCTTACGAAAGTGGTGTGTCATTGCACAGAGAAGTGGTTGAATACATTGCGCACAATGTCGATAACAACATTAGAGAAATCGAAGGCGCATTGATCTCATTATTGGCTCAAAGTTCACTTAATCGCAAAGAGATTGATTTGGACTTAGCTAAACAAATGATGAAGAACTTCGTTAAAAATGCTACCAGAGAAATCAGCATCGATTACATTCAAAAATTGGTTTGTGATTTCTATAATGTTAGTGTTGATAGTGTTAAGTCTAAAACCCGCAAAAGAGAGATTGTGCAAGCCAGACAAATCGCTATGTATTTTGCTAAAGATTTGACCAAGGCTTCTTTGAAAAACATCGGTACCCACTTTGGCAACCGCGACCACTCAACTGTGATTCATGCTTGTCAAACCGTTAACGACTTAATTGATACCGATAAAAAGTTCCGCCACGATGTTGAAGAATTGAATAAGCGTATAAGGATTAATACTTACTAAATCAATTACTTATAAGATTTTAACCCTGGCTATTGTATAACAATAATCAGGGTTTTTTTATGCCTTTTTTGGAGGTAATATTCTAGGTTTTTGATCTGAATAATTATACTTAATCCACTCAGCATCTGAGCCTTCAATTTTAACAAAGCTCAAAAAAATTTGGATTATTGAATTAATGTGTACATATTTGTAAAACCTACAGAATCGAAAAACCAGAAAATGAAAAGAATTATACTATCTCTATTTTGTGTGTCAATGCTTGCTATCAGCAATCCATTGAAGGCTCAACAAGATCCTTATACAACACATTATGCATTCAACAGAATGTTGTATAATCCGGCCTTGGCAGGTTCAGGTAACAAGTTTTGCGTATCAGCTTTGTCGCATTACCAATACCTTGGGTATGAGGATAGAACCTTAGAGTTTTACCCAGATGCTCAAAATCCAAATCCGTCGGCTACCAAAAGTGTAGGTCCCAAGACTCAAATGTTCTCTTTTTCAGCCCCTGTTACACAATACGGAGGCCTTGGCATTGGTTTCATTAATGATAAACTTGGTTACGAATCAAGTACGCACATGAAAATTGACGCCGCAGGGATTATTCCATTGAGAAGTGGCGCTAAATTTTCGGTTGGTTTTGAAATGAATATGTTGCAAAAAGGCTTGAATGGTGCTAAATTAAAACCTTTGGCTCCAAACGACCCTTCTATACCAAGTTCTAATGTTACAGCTACTCACAGCATCTTCGGTGCTGGGGCATATTACATGGATCCTATGGCCAATGCCATCAGTACTAGAAACTTATGGGTAGGTGCGTCTGTATTGAACCTCAATAGCCCTACTTATACTTTTGGAAGCACAGCTATGGTTTACCATACACCTGTAAAACACATCTATGTAATGGGTGGTATTGACATCTTAAATTTCATGGGTAAACCAGATTTGATTTTTCATCCTTCTGTGATGATCAAACACAACACCGTTACTCAGTTAGACTTAACCGCCTTAGTTGAATACCAACAAAAATTATGGGGTGGTGTGGCCTATAGAACCACAGCAGATGCCTTGTCAATTATGATGGGTTACTCTGGCTTCAGAGGTCAATTAAACGGCTTAAGAATTGGATACTCTTATGACTTAACCATGACCAGAATATTAACGGTGTCGTCAGGTACTCATGAGTTGCAATTGAACTATTGTTTCGAGATCAAAATACCAACTCCTCCGAAAATCAATATCGTTACCCCGCCTTTCATGCACAGGGATTCTGATTAATTTCTCACATTTTTTTCAATTTTTTCAATTTTCAGGACAATAATCGATTCAAAAATTCCGTTGGTCTAAAATAAAGTTATTGATTTTTAGACAAAAACGATTATTTTTGCATAATTACGCATAGTATAACACACACATAAACAATTATATTTGAGTTTTAAAACCATGAAGAATCAAATGGATTTCGCTGTCTCTAACACACAAGCGACAGCAAAAAAAGAAAGCAAGTGGAAGCGATTCGCCAAACTATCAAAGTTAGGCTTAGCTTTAGGCTTGTTTACCTTTGCCGGTTGCGGTCCTACCAACACAGGTGATTTGATCGGTGTACAAGGAAGAGGATTGTGGTTTCATCCACAACCTGTAGGTACAGTGAATGTGCCTTCTGGTACTTACCACTCAGGTCAAAGGGATCAAGACGTATTCCAATCATTTGTAGCGCCTAACAAACAAGTTAGTATTGCAGGTTTTTGGATGGACGAAACAGAAATCACCAACAATGAATACCGTCAGTTCGTTAATTTCGTAATTGACTCTATCAAACGCGTAATGTCTGGTGATGAGAAGTTATTCATTGCTTTCCCTGATGATTACACTGGCAACACAGACGTAAACAACGGTATGGGCTTTATCAACTACGAATTGGATTTTGACGAAACCCAATACAAAGAAGAATTAGAAGAGCTATATTACGGTGCTGATGAACGTTTCAGAGGTAAAAAACAAATTGATGTCAACCAATTGAA
>JAURIG010000004.1:41544-49264 GCA_030832905.1 Bacteroidota bacterium | reverse complement strand
CACATGGTCCACTTGAGGGTCTTCATGAAAACGGAGGCCAACACCATGTCCACAAAACTCAAATACGACGCTGTATCCATGCTTTACAGCATGTTGGTTAATCACATAGCCAATATTGCCTAAATGATTGCCTGGTTTGCATTCCTCCATGGCCAGTCTCAAACACTCTTTAGTCACTTGAATTAATTGTTTAGCATATGCGCTAACATTGCCCACTTCGTACATTTTACAGGTGTCGCCATAATAACCATTTAAGATGGTAGTGACATCAATGTTAACGATATCTCCATCTTTTATTATGTATTCATTTGGAACACCATGGCAAACCACATCATTTGGAGAAATACAACTGGCGTGTTTATAGCCTCTGTAGCCTTTAGTAGCTGGAGTAGCACCATGTTCTATTACAAATTGATCGATTTTTTGATCCAATTCTGCTGTGCTAATGCCAGGCTTTACAAATGGTTCAATGTATTTTAAAGTTTCAGCAGCCAATTGGGCACTTTTGCGTATGCCCTCGATTTGCTCTTGGGTTTTGATGATGATGGCCATTATCGTTTGATTAAATGTAATTGTCTTTGTAAATCATTAAAATAAGCAGGGGAGTGGAGTAATCGACTACCATACCAACTAAACAATTCACCATCGACTAATAATATTGGAATATTGGGTAAAAGCGTTTGTAATTCAGCGATGTGTTTATCTTTAAAAGGATAGGGCTCCGAAGACAAAAGTAATACATCAATCGCTAAATCTTCTATAGTTTCAGAACTGATTTCAGGGTATCTGTTATTGTCAATTACATGGTCAAATCCGGCCAAAGACAACATGTGGTGTATAAAGGTGTCTTTACCTATACTCATGTATGGGTTTCTCCAAATCAAGTATAAGCATCTATAACGGTGCCTGATTTTGATCTCAGCAAAGGCTTTTTGAATAGCTTGTTGAAGATTCAAAGCCGATTGGGTAACTCCATGAATATGGCCTAACTCTAATATTAATCTATAACATTCCTTTAAATTACTGATTGAACTGACCCAAACCGGAAATTGCTCTTCAAGGGCTTGTACCATTTCAAGCGTATTTTCCTCCTGATTACAAATGATAAGATCCGGTCTCAAGTCTTCAATGGCTTGCATGCGCACCTTTTTTGTGCCACCAACTTTGGGTAAACTTTTTATGGCTTTTTCAGGATGTACACAAAATACAGTAACCCCAACCACTAAATGTCCCAGTCCGATTTCAAATAAGAGTTCAGTAATAGAGGGTACCAAACAGACAATACGTTCTACTGGTTGATGTATATTGACATTTCTGCCAATCATATCGACCGTTGAAACTGTATTTGACATTGGGGCTTATAAGTTGCCTCTAATGGCTTGCTCTCGTTCTATGGCTTCAAATAAAGCTTTAAAATTACCTTTTCCAAAGGATTTAGCCCCTTTTCTTTGAATGATTTCATAAAACATGGTAGGTCTATCTTCTACAGGTTTTGTAAACAATTGCAACAAATAGCCTTCATCATCTCTGTCTACTAATATACCAAGTTCTTTCAAAGGTTCTATGTCTTCTTCAATAGGGCCAACTCTGTCGAGTAAGTCATCGTAGTATGTGTTAGGTACTTTTAAGAATTCAACGCCTCTGGCCATTAATTGTTTAACAGTTGAAACGATATCATTTGTAGCAATTGCTATATGTTGAGTGCCTTCACCTTCGTAAAAATCAAGAAATTCTTCAACCTGAGATTTTCTTTTACCTTCTGCAGGTTCATTGATAGGAAATTTAACAAAACCACTACCACTGCTCATTACCTTACTCATAAGGGCAGAGTATTCAGTAGAAATGTCTTTATCGTCAAACGATAAGATATTCTTAAAGCCTAAAACATTCTCGTAATAAGCTACCCAAGTATTCATTTGATTCCAACCCACATTGCCAACACAATGGTCTACGTATAATAATCCTGTAGGTTCAGGGTTGTAAGTGCTTTCCCATTTTTGGAAACCTGGCATAAATACGCCATTATAGTTTTTGCGTTCTATGAACATGTGCACGACATCGCCGTATGTGTGTATGCCACTCATTTTAACTTCGCCATGAGCATCTGTTAAAGTACATGGTTCTAAATAAGGCTTAGCGCCTCTTGAAGTTGTTTGATGAAAGGCATCGTAAGCGTCATCTACCATTAAGGCTAAGGTTTTAACACCATCGCCATGCTTTAAATGGTGCTTAGCAATGTCCGAATCAGAACTCAATGGAGAGGTAAGGATCAATCTCATTTTGTTTTGAACCAAAACATAACTGGCTCTGTCTTTAACGCCAGTTTCTGGTCCTGAATAGGCTAAACTTTGAAACCCAAATGCTGTTTTATAAAAATGGGCGGCTTGCTTGGCATTACCAACATACAATTCAATGTAGTCAGTGCCATGCAATGGTAAAAAATCAGTGCTTGACATAGTTAGCTATTAATAAAATTTGTAACGGTAGTCTTCAACTTTGAATACTTTTTTCATGCCTTCGTATACTGTGTTGTAAGCTTGTTGTTTCTTTTGGTCAAATAGGGCAACCTTTCTGGTGTCTAAATCTTTAGGGGCTTCAGGTTTAGTTACACCTTCTACCAATAAGATACTAACACCATCATTGCTTACAATTGGCTTGCTCATTACATTTGGTTTTAGTCCACATACATAACCAACTAATTTCATGTCATTACCAGCAAACTGAACGTTATTTGAGAAGAAGTTGATGTTGTAGAATGGTTGAACAGCCGATTGAACTTTGGTGGCAATTTCATCAAGTGTTTTGCTTGAGTTGGCTGCATCTTCTAATTTATTTTTAAGCATTTCAGCTTTTTTGTCATTGATTACTAAGCGAGTTACTTTTTCTCTAACATCATCCACTTCAGCAGTGCCCTCTTCTCTAAGTTTAACCAATTGAGCTACGATTAAATTGTTATCAGTTGAGATCACATCTGAGAAATCATTCACAGCTCTTTTCTCGTTGAAGGCCCATCTGATCACTTCTAAAGTGCCAGGAATAGCAGTCATGGTTCTGTCGCTTTCTTTTAAATTGTTGGCAACACTTTTTGCAAAACCATATTTTTTAGTGGCTTTTTCAAAGGCATCTTTATCTTCAGCATTCAATGCGTTGCGGAACTCACTTGCTTTTTTGTAGGCCTCGTCTTGAGTTGATTGTAAAGCTTCAACTGATTTTCTGAGTTCTGCTACTTGAATCAATTCAGCAGACTTTGGTTCTACTAGTTTGATTAAAGATAAACCATACATTGATTTTACCACTGTTGATTGGCCAGCGCTTAAGGTTTTGATGGCTTTGTTGATTTCTTCCATTTGAGTACCCTCTCTCATCCAACCTAAGTCTTGAGCGTAAACCACTTCACCTGTATTCATTTTTGAATTAAAGAAATCTAAGGCATTAGGAGCACTGTTTGATGCTATGCCTAAAGCTTTACCAGCTGCCATGGCTGCTTGAGTATCTTTAGCTGTATTACCTTTAACCGGTAAGTCAACTTTAATGGCGTGGAAATAATTCACTGAATCAGTCTTCTTATTAGTGACTTTGAACAGGCTGAAACCACCATCATAGTAAAAGGGCCCAACTACGCTGTCTTTAGCACTAGCAAATAATTTGCTTTCAAATTCTTTTCTGAAAGAACCATGAGATTGGAAATTGCCACTGAATGGTTGAACACTATTCAAGCCAATGTATGCTGAATCGTTTTCAGTACTTGCAAATTCATTCTTAGAGGCTATTAACTCTTCTTTGATTTTAAGTGTATCTTGAGAAGAAGGCGCTACGTTAATTAAAATGTAGTTAAGGTCTCTTGATGCTTTTTGTTCGAAGTCTTCTTTGTGTGCATTGATATAATCTTTCAGTTCATCATCACTTACTTTAATCGATTTGTCATCAATAGATGCAAAGTTTAAAGTAACAGATTTACCGTTGTAATTGACAGCATTGTTGTAGTAATCGTTTTCAGCATCTAAGGCTGTGCCATAGATAGATTTAGCAATTAAAGAATTGTATTTTCTGTTTTGTACCTCTAGAACCACTTGTTTGATGATCATTTCAAATTGTTCCATCACCTTAGGGTCCTTTTTAGCCATTTGGTTTTTAAAATTCAAAACGTTTGAAGGAGAAAACACACCATCTCTGCTAAAATATTGTTTAATGGTAGGGTGGGCATTTTCAGAATACAATAATTCACCAGCTTCCTTTACGGTAACATCAATGCCAAGTTTTGCAAATTCTTTGTCAATGATTAATGTTTGAATGAATTGATTCCATGCATAATTCGAAGCTTGGGTTCTTGTTTCTTCAGTTTCTTCAGTGCCATTGGCGCTCATTTGAGCCAATAACTGTTTGTAGCGCGCATCGAACTCGATTATTGAAATGTCAGTTCCATTGATTTCACCGACATTTTCGCCTGAGCTCATACCATATTTGTTGTTGCTTGAGAAGTAATCGCTGATGATGAATAGTGCTAATGAGACTAACACTAAAAACAGTACCCAAGTGGAGTTACGAAGTTTGCTTAAAACGGCCATATTTGAATTTTAAAAAGAACCGCAAAATAATACATTTATCCCTTAAAAATCAAATGAATGATAAAAAAAGGCTGTAAGCCTTGCAAGAGTAAGTTGTAATAGGGCTTTGATGTCGTGTTTTTAAATTGTATTTTTGTACCATGCACGATATTGAGCCTCATTACCACTGGTTGCATCTATACAACTCTGAAGAAGACAAGCATTCGCCTTTTTTTGAGCAAGAACATAGTGAATTTGAGTTCAGTCAAACGGTGTATAATTATCTCATTCATCCACAATGGGATGGATTTGGTTCTCCAACGCTGTACCTGAAAATACTATTTGTTGATTATGATGCGGGCGTGGGGATAATAGAATTAATCGGCGAATGGAATGATGTGATTCAAAATGATGTCATGGTTTTAAAACGCGCCATCATTGAATCAATGATTGATCAAGGTATTCATAGGTTTATATTTTTAGGGGATAATTTATTGAATTTTCATGCCGCTGATGATGCCTATTACGAAGAGTGGTATAATGAACTAGAAGAGGGTTGGATTGCCTTTGTTAATTTCAGGGACCATGTGCTAGATGAAATCAAACAATACAAAATTGATTATTACTTGAATTTTGGTGGAGAATTAGATGTTTTGCATTGGCGGAAGTTGTCTCCGCACCAATTAATTGAAAAAGTTACTCAAATCATTGACAGAAGATTGTCATAATTGATTATGGGATTTGCAGTTTATTGTATTGTAAGGTTCGCAAAAACTATATTTGCAATTTATGAAATCAGCTTACTTAAAATCGTCAGTAATTGCATTGGCATTTATTGTAGTATTATGCAGTGCCATTATGAATCAAAATGGTCCTGGAGCCGGGTACGCTAATGCACCTGGTGATGCCAACTGTACTTCTTGTCATACCAGTTCCATTATTACGAGCAACAATTCCAACCTTAACAATATTCGATTGAATGGTAATTTTACAGGCAATGGCTACATTCCTGATTCAACCTATTCAATGGAATTGACCTTTAAGCAAACGGGTAAGGTGAAATATGGTTTTCAAATTACCTGTTTGGATAAAACAGGTAGTCCAGCAGGTACATTCACCAGTACAACCAGCAGAACCAGTAAAGTAACGCGATTGTACAATTCCAAAACCAGAGAGTATATCCAACATACAACTGCAGGAAGTTCAACGGTTGGAACTGATAGTACACGTTGGGTTTTTAATTGGAAAGCGCCAACAAGTAATATTGGTAACTTGACCTTTTATATGGTAGTGATGGCTGCCAATAACAATGGTACAGACGATAATGGCGATATTGTGTATGCTAAAACACTGGTGTTGCCACCGTCAAGTTTGTTACCTTCTGCAGTAGCTACAAGTAATGATACCCTTACTTGCACTGGGTACAATGTTCAGTTGAATGGGGTAGGTACCAATTCGCCAACAGCTTATAACTGGAACATAATAGGGGGGACTCCAAGTACAAGCAGTCAACAAAATCCAGTTGTGACTTTTTCTTCAACAGGAGCTAAAATGGCTATATTGTCAGTGCGCAATAGTAAAGGTGTGAGTTTTCCGGATACCATTAATTTTGTGGTCAATCAAACGCCGGCCGCCACCATTTTAAACGGTAGTTCAGGGGCAATTTGCAAAGGTGATTCTCTCAATCTAACGGCTGGTTTTGTTTCAGGAGCTACCTACTTATGGCTCAATAATGGTAAATCATTACGTAGTGTATATGTTAAAGATACAGGCTCTTATAAGGTTAAGGTCAGTAATGCGCTTACCAAATGCAATGCCACCAGTTTACCATTTAAATTAACAGTGAATCCATTGCCGATCATCAATCTCACAAGGGTGTCTGTTAAGGATTCGGTGTGTCAACAAGTAAATGAGAGCATTACAGCCAATGGTGCCAATATCGATAGTGTATTGTGGTATATTAATGGCAAGCTGAGCTATCGAACAAAATCTTTGACTTTGCCAATACTGTCATCCACTTCTTTAACCGTTTATGCCATTGCTAAATCAGTGAATAATTGCAAATCAATGATGTCTAATCAATTGAATTTTATTGTAGTGCCCAAAGTGTATCCTAAGGCAATTGTTATTCAAAAAACAACTTCTAGTATAACGCTTCAATGGCGCAATTCAAGTGCAGTAAAATCAATGCAATACAGCATCGACAATACTAACTTTAATCCATGTTCCACAGATTCAACATTGCTTTTAACAGGTTTAAGTGCCAATACTTTGTACAGAATTACGTTAAGATCAATACAACAAGGACCTTGTGTTCAAACAGATTCTGTGCTACTGGTAAGAACTAATTTATGCTCCAATTTATCTTATAATTTGAGTTACAATGCCAAAATTTGCAAGGCCAGTACGTTTGTAGTCAAAGCCCATCAATTAAAAGGCAAATATTACAGTATTTCATGGAACAATGGCCCTTTCAAACAAGACACTTTATTCAGTCAGTTGGCCAGTCAAAATGATTCAATTCGTTTTGAACTTAAAGATAGTAGCAGTTTGAATTGTCCGAGTATAGTTGAGTATGTTAAATATTCTGTAGATACCTTATTAGACAATCAAATATTTAATTCAAAATCAGTCTTCTCTTGTGATTCTAGTTTGCAATTGAGCTTGCCATTTGCCTATGACTCTTGTGTATATTATTTAAACAATCAAGTTGTTTATAGGGGAGGTAATCAGCATTTGTTTAAGCAACTCAATTCAGCTGCTCAAATTAAAGTGATGGCCTATAATCAAACTTGTGTTAAAACCTATGCCTCATGGAATTATCAGCCTTATCCTGCCGTTAATCCAAGCATTTCAATTGTTAAAAATTGGAAATTCTATGATTTTAGCGCTGATACAAGCAACGCCATTCAACATCAATGGCGCATCAATGGGGTTTTGGTGTCAACAAACAATGCGTTTACCTATAACATGACGCCATACATTGGAGATACTTTATCTATTACACACAAAGCCATTAGTCGTTATGCTTGTGATGATTCTAGCTCAGTCAAATGTATAGTCAATGACTTCACTCAAATATTGTCTAATGCGTTTCATCCAATTGTCATTTATCCAAATCCTGTAAGCCATCAATTAACAATCAATGGCATTTCAGAAACAATGGCCATATCGCT
>JAURIG010000004.1:16552-41444 GCA_030832905.1 Bacteroidota bacterium | reverse complement strand
TTAAGTATTCAAGGTCAATCCCTTGGTTTGTGGAAAGTGTCTGAGAACAGCTATCAAATTGATTGCAGTGTCTATCAGCCAGGCATGTATGTGTTGAGATTTGAAAATGAATCAGGTGCTAAAATGCAGCGCGTTATTCAGATTCAATAATGGGCTTTAGAAATGCTAGCGTATTAATATTATCTGCATAGTCCCACAAGGCTGGCATTTGACTATTGCCAAATGGAATAACAGCTGTGTTTAATTGAAGATGACTTACCACGCATTGGATGTGCTCATGCTCTTGTTCCAAATAGGTGTTAACCTCTGAAAGCTCATTGTAATAATGGTAGTTAAGGGTAGCAATTGGCGCATGCAGTGCAGGCTTTTCTTGAAACAACATGAAACCATTATCGTAATGTTTGTCCAGATTCATCAATAAAATCGACTTATGATACATGTAATTGTTATAGTATTTGTGGTGGTGAACATGTTCTATGTATTTGTCATAGGCCATATACAAGGGCTCTAAGGCGATTGATTTGGGTAAAAGCAAATGGGTTACATTTCTGCAGCCCAAGCCAAAGTAGCTATATATGTCGTCTGCTAAGCCAATGAGTTCTTGTTCAGTTTCTTTACCAGAAAGCACGGCCAAAGAAGTTCTGCCTTTGCGAATTAGGCGGGCTTTGTCTTTGAAATAATAGTCAAAGTATCTCGAGCTGTTATTGCTGCCAGTAGCTATTAATGCATCAATTTGGTGTAAGTCTTGATCAGTTTGAATGCGTCCTTTTAACTCTGGCATTGAGTTGCATAAACAATCAATAACATATTGCATCAGAATTTCGTCATGAGAAGATAATTTTATCTTTAGTTTGAAGCCAAGCGCTAGGCCACACAATAGGTCATGTAAACCAACAAATGGGATATTGCCTGCCATGATAATTCCTAAAGTCTTTTCATGCATTTGGTAGGGGTAATCTCTTAACCAAGTTGAAATGTCATTGGCGTTAAGTGCTTTATGCCAATTGTGGGCAGCTAATTGGATGAACTCTGCTGTAAACCATTGGTTGTGAATATTGGCCTTGTGGATGACCTCTTCAGGTAACTCTGCCAATGATTGACTCAAGGCGACAAAGGTTGATTGTATGTTGTTTGATGCTTGCACGTGTTGGCAAAAATAAGTCATTAAAAGTAAATCTGCCTTGGATCTAATCATTTTAAAATTGATTAAAATGAATTAGGTTTGTAAGTATGTTTAGACAGTCATTGAAACTATTAGGTATTTGTTTGCTTTTGAGTACAAATCTTATGGCCCAAAAAGGACTTAAGCTTGGTCCACAGCTAAATTTTTTGTCCTCAAGACCCTATGTAATAGATTCTTTGCCTAATAATTTTAACTTTAGATTCAAGTCTGGTTTTAGGGCAGGTCTGACTATGCAAAACGGCTTTTCAGAAGGCTTGGTATTGGCCTCGGGTTTGTTCTATACCAGCAAAGGTTACAGGTTATACAATGATACCAATACTAGAGGCAATGTTATTAAGCACAACAGTGCTTTATTTGAGTTACCAGTTAACCTACATCTTAAGTTAAGAGTTGGGGCGAGTTCTAAAATGCGTTTTGTAATAGGAGGAAGTATGAATTATTTATTAGAGTCTACAACGCATGAAATTCGAAATGCTGGCAATAATTTTATCATAAAGGAGACCCATGATAGAGCATTTTATCCTATGTTGAATTCAGGTGTTGAGATTGCTAATGAGAATGCATCTGGTAATGTCTTTGTATTTGGGGTGTACTACCATCAGAGTTTTACAAATCAAACGCTCATAGGGGTAAGGACCAATTCAAGTCAAACCCAAGATCATTTTCAACTGGGATACAGAGGAACTTACATTGGTGTTGGTTTGAGTTATTTGTTCAACTTGAAAAATTTCAAAAAAGAAGAAGTCTTTTTTTATTAATAATTAATTGATATATAAGTAATTGGCTTGTTTTTTGGGCCTTTTTAAAACTGGTGTAAAGTGGATTTTACGCCAGTTTTTTTATGAAATTTTGGCTATGGAATCTGAAGTAAGTTGATTACATTTGCAAAAAAAAGTCAATCTAACTTAGTTACATTTAAATTAATGAAAGATAAATACAAAGATTTAATCAATCAAACTTTTGATTTTCCGGTAGATGAATTTACCTTAAATGAAGATTACGAGTTAACTTACCAGAACATTCCTTTGATGGATATAGTAGAACAATACGGTACACCTTTGAAGTTTACCTATCTACCTAAGATCTCTGAGAACATAAAAAAAGCTAAAACCTGGTTTAATGTAGCCATGGCTAAAGTGGATTACAAAGCTAAGTACCACTACTGCTATTGTACCAAAAGTTCTCACTTCTCTCATGTTTTAGAAGAGGTGCTTAGAAACGATGTACATCTAGAAACATCATCCGCTTTTGATATTCATTTGATCTTGTCTTTATACGAACAAGGTTTAATTCAAAAGGATAAATACATCGTTTGTAATGGCTTTAAGTTGCAATCATATGTAGATAATATAGCTTTAATTATGAATGAAGGTTTTAGCAATGTCATTCCAGTGATTGATAATGTTAGAGAGATTGACTTATTATCGAATGCGGTTCAAGGTCAATTTAAAGTAGGTATGAGAATCGCGGCAGAAGAAGAACCTAAGTTCCCTTTTTATACATCAAGATTAGGTATTGGCTACAAAGACATTGTTCCTTTATACAAAGAGAAGATCCAAAAAAACAAACGCATGCAATTAAAGATGTTGCATTTTTTCATCAATACAGGTATTGAAGACGATGCATACTATTGGAATGAATTGCACAAATGTTTGAATGTGTACTGTGAATTAAAGAAAATGTGTCCTGAGCTTGATAGTTTAAATATTGGAGGTGGTTTCCCAATCAAAAATTCATTAAAGTTTGATTTTGATTATGAATACATGGCTTCTGAGATTGTGGCACAGGTTAAACAAGTTTGTGAAAGCAATGGTGTTGCAGAGCCAGATATTTTTACAGAGTTTGGGTCGTTTACCGTTGGTGAAAGTGGTGGCGCTATTTTTAAAGTAGAGTACCAAAAAATTCAAAACGATCGTGAAAAATGGAACATGATTGATTCTAGTTTCATGACCACATTACCTGACTCTTGGGCGATTAATAAGAAGTTTATGATGTTCCCTTTGAACCATTGGGATCATAACTATGAACGCGTATTGTTAGGTGGTATAACCTGTGATAGTGATGATTACTACAATAGTGAGCAACATGCCAATGCTATCTATTTACCGGTGTTTGATGAAAAACAACCCTTGTATATTGGGTATTTCCACTGTGGTGCCTATCAAGAAAGCATAGGGGGATTCGGTGGTATTCAACACTGTTTAACACCTGCGCCTAAACATATTATTATTACCATTGATGAAAATGGGGAATACAACACCAGATTGTTCTCAAAAGAACAAACCTACAAGAGTATGTTAAAAACGTTGGGTTACTAGGCTTGTCCGGTCATGCCCCCGAAATTAATAGGGAAGCCATGATTGCCATTGTTTTGGTCTAAGTCAATCTCACCGAAATTGGCTTCAAATTTTTGCATGTTATCATTAAGGGCTAATAATAAACGCTTGGCGTGTTGAGGCGTCATAATGATTCTGCTTTTGACTTTGCCTTTAGGAATGCCAGGTAAAATGCGCACGTAGTCAATAATGAATTCAGCTTGGCTATGTGTAATGATTGCTAAATTACTATAAATACCCTCAGCGATTTCTTCGCTCAATTCTATGTCTATTGGTTGCTCAATGATATTGTTGTCTTGGCTCATAAATGTATTGTTCAAATATAAATACAGTTTTTGTTTTAAACGCCTAAAAACATTTAATTTTGTAAAAAAAAGTCATGAAAAGAATCGTTTTAAGTTTAGTTGTTTTAGCCATGGTGGCTTGTCAAAAACCGTCAACAGGTTCATTTGGAGAAGCATTTGACGCCAAAGGTGCTTTGCCTTATACTCAGGCAATGGATCAGTACATTGCAGGTAAAGACACTGTATACACTATTCAAGGTAAAGTTGAGAACGTTTGCCAAGGCGAAGGTTGTTGGTTAACGTTTAAAAACGATTCCAATGAATTTTTGATTAATACCAGAGAAAAATTTTCAATGCCTAAAGATTGTAAAGGTAAAACAGCCATTGCTAAAGGCAAGTTCATTACTGGAGAAGAAGGGGAGATTGAATTTACACCAACAGGTGTTATCATCCAGTAAAAACTTCTGATTAAGCTTTCTTTAGTGCAAACGTGAAGGTGGTGCCTTTGCCCACTTCACTTCTCACATCTATGCTTTGATCGTGGGCTTCAACTATGTGTTTAACAATAGATAGGCCCAATCCACTGCCACCACTGTTTCTAGAACGGCTTTTGTCTGTTCTGTAAAAACGTTCAAATAAACGAGGTAAATGTTCAGCTTCTATACCATCTCCATCGTCTGATACTTCTATTAATATGGTTCTGTCTAAGTCGTACAGACCAATATTGGTATGCCCAGATTCTTTGCCATAAGCAATAGAGTTACCAATTAAATTATTAAGGACTTGTCTTATCCGGTCTTTGTCTGCCAATACTTTGAATGGGATATCACAATCGGCTTTAAAGCCCAAATGGTAGTGTTTAGATATAGCCAATTTGCCATACGATTCAAAGACCTCTTTACACAATTCGTTGATTTCAAACTCTTGAAAACGCATGGTCATGGCATTGTTTTCCATTTTACTGATGTCTAATAAATCATTTACTAGAGCATTTAAACGTTCAGTGCTAGTGGCTGCTTTTTGTAAGAATAAATAGCGCACTTCGGGATCTTCAACAGCGCCATCTAGTAATGTTTCAATATAACCTTGGATATTGAAAATTGGGGTTTTTAGCTCATGCGAAACATTGCCTAAGAATTCTTTTCTGTATGCTTCGGTTGCTTTTAATTGAGTAATTTCCTGTTTCTGGCTATTGGCCCATTCAATTACCTCTTCATTTACCTTTTTAATGGGATCAATATTGTAATCGTCAATAAAATTAGGTTTTTTTAGCGATTGGGTTTTGAAATGGTTAATGGTTTTATAAATCAGTTTTATTTTTCTGTAAATAAAGACCTCTAAACCATAGAGAATAACAATGTATGTGAGTGCAGCAAATGTGAAGAGCGCAATGAGAAAACTTAGAAGTGGTATTTTAAAGTAGTATAAAAAACAAGCAAATATACCACTCAACAACAAAGTGGTGAGTAAAGTTATTCGCTCCGGACTTGGGTTTTTAATCACACTTCAAATTTATAGCCTACGCCTTTAATTGTTTGAATAAAGTTATCGTCAAGCTTTTCTCTAATCTTTCTGATGTGCACATCAATGGTTCTGTCAACAACCAACACATCATCACCCCAAATAGCCTCTAAGATTTGCTCTCTGGTGAATACTTTACCTGGCTTGCTGGCTAACAAAGACAATAACTCAAATTCTTTCTTAGGGAATTGTAAAACTTTACCCATATAAGTGACTGAAAAACGCTCTCTGTCAATTTTTAGATCAGGGAACTCTAGGGTTTCTTTTGGTAAACTATCGCTCACATTGCGTCTTAAGATGGCTTTTAGTCTTGAAATCAAAACACGTGGTTTAATAGGTTTAATGATGTAATCATCTGCTCCAGCCTCAAAACCAGCTAACTCACTGAATTCTTCACCTCTAGCAGTTAGAAATAAAAGAGGGATTTGTTTTAACTGAGGGACACTTTTAATCTGACGACAGGCTTCAATACCATCCATTTCTGGCATCATCACGTCCATTAAAATAATATCTGGCTTAAGTTTACTAGCAATATTGATGGCTTCTTTGCCATTCATTGCAGCTACTACTGTAAAGTTTTCTTTCTTTAAATTATAACTTAACAACTCAATGATGTCAATTTCATCGTCTACAATGAGAATTTTGTAAGATTGTGCACTCATACTTTTTGTTGTTACAATATTCGCTTAAGCAATTGAACGCAAGGTTACGCTTGGATTATCAAATCATTAAGGGAATAACTTTATTAATTGAGCATCGAGTTCTTCTCCTCTTAAACCTTTAGCTAAAATTTTACCGTCTTTGTCAACCAAAACAGTAAACGGAATACCAGTTACTTTATACAATTTTGCAGGGGCACAACTCCAGTATTTAAGGTCACTCACATGGCGCCAAGTCAGTCCCAAAGAGTTGATCGACCCTACCCATGATGGTTTGTCTTTGTCTAATGATACACCAAGTATTTCAAAGCCACGGCTTTTGTATTTAGCGTATAATGCTTTCACATTAGGAAATTCGGCTCTACAAGGTCCGCACCAACTGGCCCAGAAATCTATGAGCACAACTTTACCTCTTAAATCAGACAGTTTTAATAAACTGCCATCTGTTTGAGGCAATTCAAAGTCCGGTGCCATTTCGCCAACTTCTAATAATTTATTGTTGTCGTAAATTTCTTTTAAGTCTTTGTAGTAATTAGATTGAATTTGCTTAGGCTCCATATGGGTTTTAATGGTTCTAACATCAGCAAACTTGTGCTCTTGAGTAAAATTAAATAAAACAAAATAAGCTTCTAATGGATCGTGGTATTGAATCATGCTATCAATGCTCATGTAATATTCTTGTTGTCTGGTAGAAAACAACATTTGTAATTCATAAGTTTTCATTGGGTCAGATTCACTTGAAATAGCTCTTTCTAAGTTGGCTAAATCATTGTTAAGGCGTGTGAATTGCTTGATGAAGGTAAATAAATTGCGAGATTTTTCTGAACCTTTGCCATGCACTTCGTAATACAGTCCTTGATCGTTAGGAATCATGTGCACTTGAATGTTGGCGCCTTCTTCAATAATCAAAGGTACCGCAGTTTTGGTATTGTATTGAACATAAACAATACTTGCTTCATTTAAACTGCCAGTGTATTTAAAATAGCCAGTATCATTGGTTATAACTGAATCAATGAATTCTAGCTTATTCAATCTAAATTTGTTTAAAACAATCAGGTGTTTTGAATAGCCTTGTAGTTTACCTTCGATGGTAAAATGAACTTTTGAAGTCTTAGCCGTTTTTGAACTGCTTGTCGTTTTAGTGGTTTTGGCGCTGTTTGTTTTTTGTGCGAATCCCAATAATGAGATGCTTAGACACAGCGCTAACAAAATAAGTCTATTCATATTGCAAAAATACTGTTTATTCAATGATCTTTAGAATTTCTTCTTTTAGTAGATGATATTTTGGGGCATTAGGTTGTATGCGTATGCCTTTAATCCCCGCCAAGCTTGCAGCTTCAATGTCTCGATCATGGTCGCCTATCATAAGGCATTCAGAAGCGTTTAAGTGGTGCTTGGCAATGGCTTTTTGTAGCATTAAACCCTCAGGCTTTCTACACAAACAATGACCCACAATTGGGTGGTGAGGGCAATAATAGACATCATCAATATGAATTCCCTGTTCTTTGCAGGCATCGATTAATTTTTGATGCATTTTTTTTAAGCCCTCATGGGTGTAAAGGGCTCTATCAATACCACCTTGGTTGGTGATGAGTATGATTTTGAAACCATGCGTTTGGGCTAGCAATAAGGTGGCTAAGCTGTCTTCAAGGATTAAAAAGTCTTCAGGCTTAGTGCAGTAGTCACCTAGTTCTTTATTGATCACACCATCTCTATCGAAAAAAATTGCCCTTTCTGTCATTATAATTTTATACCTACAAAATAAGTGCTATTTTGCACGAAATTTAATTTTTTTTAAAATTGTCTAACAAGATTGTAATTATCCCTACTTATAATGAGCTCGAAAACATTGAGGCCATTATTAGAAAAGTCATGTCATTGCCAGACGGATTTGATGTGCTAATTGTTGATGATAATTCCCCTGATGGTACAGCTAAGATAGTAATGGGTTTGCAAGCTGAATTCAATTCGAGATTACATTTATTGGAGCGCCCGGGCAAAAATGGATTAGGTACGGCATACATTGCTGGTTTCAAATGGTGCCTTGAGCGCAGCTTTGATTATATTTTTGAAATGGATGCGGATTTCTCACATAATCCAGATGATTTAAGTAAATTATTGAAAGCCTGTGAAACCGATGGTGCAGGTTTAGCCGTTGGATCAAGGTACATTACTGGTGTCAATGTTGTGAATTGGCCAATGAGCAGAGTCATTATGAGTTATTATGCCAGTGCCTATGTAAGATTCATTACAGGCATGACCATAAGAGATGCTACGGCTGGTTTTGTTTGTTATACCAGAACAACACTTAATGCTATCGAATTAGATAAAATCAAATTCAAAGGTTACGCCTTTCAAATAGAAATGAAATTCAAGGCTTGGTTGGCAGGGGTTAAAATTACCGAAGTGCCAATCATTTTTACAGATAGAACTTTAGGCACCTCTAAAATGAGTAAAAAAATATTCAGAGAGGCGTTTTTTGGTGTTATTGAATTAAAAATCAAGAGTTGGTTTCGAAAAAAATCATGAGTAAATCTTTAGATTTAGCCCAATTAAGAAGAGATTATAAACAGGCTGAATTACTTGAAAACAGTATTCATGCTGATCCTCTTCAACAATTTAAACACTGGTTTCAAGAGGCATTAGAGGCGGAGGTAATTGAACCCAATGCCATGTGTTTAAGTACAGTGCTTGATCAAAAGCCTCACAGTAGAGTTGTGCTGTTAAAAGGTTTGGAACCCAACGGATTTGTTTTTTTTACCAATTATGCCAGTCATAAAGGTCAACAGTTGCTTCAAAATCCAAACGTTGCTCTGAATTTTTTATGGTTGGAATTGGAAAGACAAGTGAGAATTAATGGTAAAGCAAGCCCGATAGCTGCTCAAGACAGCGATGCCTATTTTTATTCAAGACCATTTGAAAGTCAAGTAGGAGCGATAGTGAGTCAACAAAGTCATGTTTTAGCTTCAAGAGAAGAGCTAGAACAGGCTATGAGCTTGGCCTTACAAACGTATTCACCAGAAACCATTAAAAGACCCGAGCATTGGGGTGGTTATCTTGTTGTTCCGGAAAGTATAGAATTTTGGCAGGGGAGAAGTAGTCGATTGCACGACAGATTGCATTATGAACTTCAAGCCGATCAATCTTGGAAGATTTCAAGGCTGAGCCCTTAAATCTCGTGGCCCATTTTTTCTTTTTTGGTATTCAAGTATTGGGCATTGTGTGGATTTGGCGATGTCAATAAAGGTACATTTTCAATGATTTCTAATCCATAACCAATTAATCCGGTTCGCTTCTTAGGATTATTGCTGATCAATTTCATCTTGCTTATACCAAGATCTCTCAATATTTGAGCACCGATGCCATAGTCTCTTTCATCCATTTTGAAACCGAGTTCTAGATTTGCATCCACTGTGTCCATGCCTTGTTCTTGTAATTTGTAGGCTTTGAGTTTGTTGAGTAAACCAATGCCTCTGCCTTCTTGATTCATATACAAAACAACGCCTTTGCCTGCCTTCTCAATCATTTGCATGGCTTGATGCAATTGTTCACCACAATCACAACGACAGCTGCCGAAAATATCACCCGTCATGCAACTGCTGTGAACTCTGACTAAAACAGGTTCGTTGGCTTCCCATTCACCTTTTTTGATGACTAAATGCTGAGTGCCGTCACTGATTTGAGAGTAGGCAATCATTTCAAAGTCACCATATGCGGTAGGCATGTTTACTGCAATCTCACGTTTAACATGGCTTTCATTTTTGATTCTATATTTGATTAAATCTTCAATAGAAACAATCTTTAAATCAAATTTTTTGGCAATTTCCATCAATTGAGGTAATCTGGCCATTTCACCATCTTCTTTTAATATTTCTACAATACAACCTGCTGGTTCTAATCCTGCAAGACGAGCAAAGTCAATGGCTGCTTCAGTGTGACCAGCGCGTTTTAAAACGCCTTCTTTTTGAGCCTTCAATGGAAAAATATGGCCAGGTCTGGCAAGGTCAATTGGCTTGGTATCAGAATTTACTAAAGCTTGTATGGTTTTGCTTCTATCTGAGGCTGAAATACCTGTTGTGGTCCCATGTCCCTTTAAATCAACAGAAACAGTAAAAGGAGTTTCGTGCATAGAATCATTGTGAGTCACCATTAAATCAAGTTCTAATTCCAAGCAACGCTCTGGAAGTAAAGGCACACAAATTAAACCTCTACCTTCCTTGGCCATGAAATTAACCATTTCAGGTGTCACATTGGAGGCAGCAGTTAAGAAATCTCCCTCGTTTTCACGGTCTTCATCATCAACGACAATGATCAATTTGCCGTTTTTAATATCTTCTATCGCAGACTCAATGCTGTTTAACGTGTATTCACCTGACATAATGCAATTTTATGCCGCAAAAATACATAAACTACTGCTTTATATTGGTTTTAATTTGCCCTGAAACTCAGATTATTTTTAAAATGCCAAAACAAGAAAGGAGAGATGGCAATCTGCTTTTGCTCGCTATTGATTGTACATTCTTTGCTTAAGAAGTATGCTATTTCTTGAAGCAAGTCTTCCTTAAAGCCGTTAAACCTTTTTAGAATTTTGCCACTGCTTTCCATGATCAGGATACTCGGGAATTGGTGTATTTGATAAAACATGGCTGTGTGCTTATGGTCATAAGATAATTCAAAACCAATCCCTTTTTGAGCTTTAAATTGTGCTATGTCTTCCGCACTATTAAATGGATTTAACCCAATAATCTTAATTGGCGCATGTTTATATCTGTGCTTGAGTTTTTCGAGCATGTAAAATAATTCGAAGTTGTGTTTTTGGTTGATAAACCAATAGGCAACAATCCAAATGGCGTCTTGCTTGGTGCTTGAATTCATGTTAGGTAATGTTGTTTATGTCTTCGGGCAATTGAGGGAAATAAATTCCCTCAAAAGCTCAAAGGCTCATAGTTTTAGTTGAGTAAATGATTGCTGCGTTGATAGCGTACAAAGTTTAAACACAGCATTTGAATGAGATCTTGTATCTCATGTTGATTGCGATAGCCCTTTGGCGATTTACTCATTTTGCCAGAAGGACTGTGATTGTAGTTTTTTGAAAATTGTTTGTTGGGAAATAATAATGGTTCAGATACTCTTAAATCTGATGTGCAATTTTGGTAAAGTGTCGTCATATGTTTTTTTGTTTTCTACAAATTAGACTGCGTTTTTTAAAAAGGTTGCATCTGAATTTGTAAGTGGGCTAAAAAAAACCGCTTTCAAATGAATTGTCAAAACACCTAATGTCTAGTGTTTATAGGCGTTTAAACTACATTGGGGCTTGTTGAAAAAAAAGTAATTTTTTTTCTGAAATATGAAGATGAAGCTTAGAATATCGATTGGCAATATCTAAATCATGGGTAGAACAAATGATGATTTTTGACTGTTCGATTGCCAATTGAGACATCCATTCAAAAAGATGGACTTTACTTGGATAGTCTAAAAAGGCTGAGGGCTCATCTAATAGTAAAATGGGCGTCTTTTGGTAAATGGTTCTGGCTATATTGGCTTTTTGCCTTTCACCGTCACTTATGGCATTTAATGATTTGTGTAAGACAGGTTCAATTTGCAAATGCTCAACTATTTCAAAAAAATCTGCATCAGGTTTTAAATCATACCAATATTTTTCAAAAGGAGAGCGCCCAACCTGAATCAGGTCTTGAACCGTAATAAAATGTTCTTGAATTGGATTAGCCCCAGCAAAAGCAATGTATTTGGCCCTTTCTGCAACAGACATTTGCCCTATGCTTAGTCCGTTAAGAGTGATTTGTCCGGAAGCTAAAGTATGCAAGCCCGCAATGGCTTTTAATAAAGTCGATTTGCCTGATCCGTTACTGCCACTTAGAATGTATAAGCCTGGTCGCTCAAAATCAAAACTACAGTCATATAACAGTGGTTTGTCTGTATTGAGCTTAATGGCCTGTATTTGTATTTGAATGCTACTCATTTCTTTTTAAATAGAACATATAAAACAAATGGTCCGCCCAATATGGCAGTGCACACATTAATTGGTAGGTTGATAGAGAAAATCGGCAAGGAAGCTATTATGTCACTTAATATTGCCATGCTAGCGCCCAACAGACAGTTTAAAATGAGTTGGCGTTTGAAATGTATACTGGGTAATAGAATCCTCGCTAAATTGGGCATGGCCATGCCAATAAAAGCAATTGGACCGCAATAAGCCGTACTGATACCAGTCAATAAGCCTGTGATGCATAGCAATTGCCATTGCGTTTGCTGCACTTTAACCCCTAAGCTATTAGCCGTATCATTGCCCAAGACCATAATGGATAAGGCTGGCATTAAGCGCCAAGCGAACACGATGGCCATCATAGATACACCTATTAAAAAAGCACAATCCCATGATATGACTTTAGCAAATGATCCCATACCCCAAACGGTAAACGCTTTCAAATCATTAGATATCGCTAAAAAATCTAGTAAGCTCTGAATGGCGCCTGTGATTTGCCCCAATATGACGCCGAAAAGCAAGATGGTAGCGCCTGATCCAAATCTTTTAGAGACCAATAAAACCAAACTAAGTATCAGCAAAGAACCAATCATACCAGCAAGTGATAAACTTAGTCCATGGTTTAATAATGGAAAAATATGTGCCCCAATGATCGTAATAGAAACAGCCAAGGAAGCCCCAGAGCTTATGCCAAGTATGTATGGCCCAGCTAAATGATTGGCATACATTTGCTGTAAGATAAATCCGGCCAAAGCTAAGTTGGCGCCAACAATACAAGCCGTTAAAGCTTTGGGTAATCTATAAGACCAGAAAATAAAAGAATAGTTGATTTTATAATCCAATAAATCAATAAAGGTAGGCAAACAAAAGGCATCAACTATCAGTAAGATAATACATAAGATTGAAGCAATTACGACTATTTTGTTGGTTTGCATACCAATAACAAAACAAACAAAAAAAAACCTTAAAATACACTCAAATGCTGATATATATCAACAACTTAGTCATATTGGGAATTCAATCGTTTTTTTAGTAAATTTGCAGTCCCAAATCATCATATACTATGACAAATCAAGAAATTATATCGAGTGTAGTTGCCAATGCAGGTAATGTTTTTGAAAATTTAACGCCAGATCAGTTAATCGAAAAGGCCCTTGAAAGAAACGAAGGTGTATTAACAGATCGTGGTGCATTAGCCGCAGATACAGGCGAATTCACTGGCCGCTCTCCCAAAGATAAATTCACTGTTTGTGATAGCAAAACAGAAGACACTGTATGGTGGGGTCCTGTTAATTTTAAATTTACACCTGAAAAATTTGATGCATTGTTGGCTAAAGTATTAGACCACTATAAAGGCAAAGAATTGTTTGTTAGAGATGCATATGCTTGTGCGCACTCAGATTTCAAATTAAACATTAAGGTGGTTACTGAAACGGCCTACCAAAATTTATTTGCCAATAATTTGTTCTTAAGACCAAATGCTGGTGATAATACAGACACCGAATGGTTGATTTTGGCTGCTCCATCATTTAAAGCAAACGCTGAACTAGATGGCACCAGACAACACAACTTTTCAATTATTAATTTCAGTAAAAAGATCATTTTGATTGGTGGTTCTGGTTATACAGGCGAATTGAAAAAAGGGATTTTCACAGTGTTGAATTACATTCTACCACAAGAAAAGGGCGTGCTTTCAATGCACTGTTCTGCTAATATCGGTGAAAAAGGCGATACGGCCATTTTCTTTGGTTTGTCTGGCACTGGTAAAACCACTTTGTCTGCAGATCCTAATAGAAAATTAATTGGTGATGACGAGCATGGTTGGGCCAATGATTCAGTTTTCAACTTCGAAGGCGGTTGTTATGCCAAATGTATAGACTTGACTGAAGAGAAAGAACCACAAATCTGGCATGCCATTAAAAAAGGTGCTTTAGTTGAAAACGTTCGCTTTTTTGAAGGCAGCAATACCGTGAACTACGAAGATGTTTCCGTAACAGAAAATACCCGTGTTGCTTATCCAATTGATTTTATTGACAACATTGCTGTACCTTCAATTGGTCAGTCTCCAAAAAATATTTTCTTCTTGACTTGTGATGCATACGGTGTTTTACCTCCTATATCAAAATTAACCCCAGAACAAGCTATGTACCATTTCATTTCTGGATACACCAGTAAGGTAGCCGGTACAGAAGCAGGCATTACAGAGCCTCAAAGCACTTTCTCAGCTTGTTTTGGTCAAGCTTTCTTGCCATTGCACCCAGCCAAATATGCTGAGTTGCTAGGTGCGAAGTTAAATGCTGATGCCGGAATCAATGTATGGTTAGTCAATACCGGTTGGAGTGGAGGCGGTTATGGTGTCGGTAGTCGTATGAAATTGTCATACACCAGAGCAATGTTAACAGCAGCTTTAAATGGTGAATTAGATGCTATTGAGTATACAACACATCCAGTTTTTGGTGTGCAAATGCCTAATTCATGCCCTAATGTACCTCAAGACATTTTACACCCAAGAAATACTTGGGCTGATAAAGCAGCATATGATGAGACAGCCAATGCCCTAGCTAATAAATTCAATGAGAACTTTAAGAAGTTTGAAGATGGGTCAAGTGATGCCATCAAACAAGCTGCGCCTAAAGCCGTATCTCACGCCTAATATTATATAAGCTTCTCAATTAAAGCACCTTAGGGTGCTTTTTTTATTTCAAAATTATGACAAATATTATTTGTAATTAGTCTAAATAAACATAATTTTGCGGCCATGAAAATCAAATTTATACTCTTATTGGTCTTATTCATAGGCTTTCAATTAAAAGCACAAATTTTAACTAAGGAAGATTCATTGGCAGCAGGTTTGCAAGTGTCAACCAAGACAACCATTTTAAGTGGTTATGGTGAGTGTTTCGCTTCTTATAATACAGGCGCACAAACAGGGCAAGTCAATTTTACAAGGTTTGTAACTTTCTTTGGCCATAGATTTTCTAAAAAAGTAACTTTATTTTCTGAAATGGAATTAGAAAATGCCAAACTATCCAATGGCAATAGTGGAGAATTCTCTATTGAACAAGCGTTTATTAAGTTTGACTTGAATAAGAATAATTATATCATTGCAGGGTTGTATATTCCTAGAATAGGTATCATTAATGAAAACCATTTGCCAACAACCTATAATGGTAATCAGAGGCATTTTGTTGAAAAATACATTATTCCATCCACTTGGCGTGAAATTGGAGTGGGCTTGTATGGTCAATCCGATCGTTTACCAGGCTTTAATTACTACATTGGTTTAACCAATGGATTAAATAGCGGAAAGTTCACTAGAACATCTGGGATTAGAAAGGGGCGTTACCAAGGCGATAATGCTAGCATAAATAATATAGCAATTCATGCAGCTGGCTTATATTACTACAGACGATTCAGAATACAGGCCTCTGCTTATTATGGAGGAACAGTAGGTTTAGCACCAAAGGTTGCGGATAGCCTTCAATTGAAAGGTGGTGCCTTTGGAACACCGGTAGCTTTGGGTGAATGCAATGTGCAATACAATGGTAAGCAATGGGGCGCTAAAGCCTTGTGGACAACCGTTAATATGTCTGATGCATTTGCTATTAATAGAGCCTATGCATCCAATGTGGCTTCGAATATGCATGGCGCCTTTGTTGAAGTCTATCGCAATCTTTTAAAACCAGGAGATATTTATGCCAAAAAATGTTTGTTGTTTGCGCGTTATGAAACGGTTCAAATGAATGCTAAAATGCCAATTAATGGTATAAAAGATGAAGCTTTGAATCAGAGGTTTTTGACTATGGGATTGACCTATAAACCAACGGTTGGTGTTGCTATTAAATTTGATGTAGTCAATAGAGTGTCAGGCGATTTAAATCCTGTTTTTTACCAATCTCAAGTAACTGGAACCCCTAGTTATTTAACTAATAATTGGTGGGTGAATTTAGGTTTGGGTTATAATTTCTAATGAAAAGACGATCCTTTATAAAACGCAGTTGTTTGGTTTGTGCGGGTTTAGTCGCAGGAACCTCTGTATTGACTTTATTAGAAGGTTGTGCGACTGCAAAAATTCAAAAAGTATCTGTGGTAAATAAGGTAATTAGTATTGATGCAGCTTTGTGTAATGAACTTCAAAAAGTACTCGTCTTGAGAACAGATGATTTGGAATACGATGTGTTGTTATACTACGTAAGCAATGCCAATTACTCGGCCGTGTTATTAAAATGCACCCACTACGATAACCCTGTATTTGTCAACAACAAAGAAGTGTTTTGCCCATCTCATGGCAGTAAGTTTGACTATACAGGCAAAGTGTTGACTGAACCTGCAACTCAATCTTTGAAATCTTTCAAAGTTAAATTAGATAACCAAACCATTAAAATCAACATATCATGAAATACAGTTTTATAATCCTACTTGGACTTTTTTCATTGATGGCTTGTAAAAATGAAACCGATGAATTGACTTTTGAAAAAGAAAAAGTAGCTAAACAGGTCATTGAATCAATTACTAATTCAGTTTATTTAAGAACCTATAGTCAATTGGATAGTCAATCCAATATGCTTTTGAATGCCATAATTTCATTAAAGGATAGTTGTACAGAACAACAAAAGTTAACTTGTCAAACTCAGTGGAAATTGACTAGGCAATATTGGGAATATTCTGAAGCTTGGTTATTTGGACCAGTATCGACAGAATCTATAGATCCGTCAATTGATACATGGCCAATTGACAATCAAATAATTGCAAGTATGTGTCAACAAAGTCAGATATGGTCAGACAGTTTAATCAATACACTTGATGGTTCTCAAAAAGGTTTTCATGCTGTTGAATATATTTTGTTTGGTGAAAATGGCAATAAATCAGCAAGTGATTTCACTGCAGGAGAATTGAATTTGTTAGAAGCATTGGCTCGAAATTTAAATTTTCAATGTCATAATCTTTTTCTTAATTGGAATGCTTCATCAGATGCCTATCATTTGAAATTATTGAATACCCCCAATGAATTATACAATAATCAAGCAGCAGTATTAATTGAGATGAGTCAATCTTTAGGCGCAATTTGTGACGAAGTTGCAAATGCTAAAATTCAAGATGTGTTATTAGGACAAGATAAAATGGCAGTTGAATCTCCTTTTTCAAGTAACTCAATGGCAGATTTTAAAAACAATGTAAATGGCGTTAAAATGGTGTATAATGGTGCAAATAATACAACTGTTGATAAAGGTTTAAGCCAAGTTGTGAAACTGTATAATCTTGATTTGGATAGGAGAATTCAATCTGCAATTCTAGCTTCAGAGTATGCATTAAGTCAAGTGAGTGTGCCATTTGAACAAGCTATTTTCACCCAACCAGTGCAGTTACAAAATGCTGTAGATCAACTATTGGTTCTGCAGGAATTGTTAAACACTGAATTAGTCCAACTTATTCAAAAGCAATATCAATGAAATTAAAAGTTAAATTTTTTTTTATTGCCGCAGTTATTTTATTAATGATTTGGTCATGTCGAAAGCACGACACAAATGAAACATTGGAAAATAATGCATGGTATTCCGGTGGACGACAGACCTTTTTTGATCAATCAGTTGGTGCTTTTGATCATATTTTCAATGGGCTTGATCCAACTGAAATAAAAGTGCATGAAATAGGAGATAAAGCATTTGATGCTGTATTTGTGTCTGCTCCTGCTCCTTTAAATTCTGGTTTGGGGCCTATATATAATAACGTGTCTTGTGTGAGTTGTCATGTTAATGATGGCAGAGGAAGACCACCTGTGCCGGGTTCAAAATTTGAAAGCCTGTTGTTTAAAATCAGTACCGATGGAAAGGGTCTACATGGAGAACCTATTCCGGTTTTAGGATATGGTACTCAAATCCAAATGCAAGGTGTAAACGGAGTAAGTGCAGAAGCTAACATCAGAATAAATTATCAAAACATTACTGAATTGTTTTCCGATGGGTCAAGTGTTGTATTGCAAAAGCCTGTTTATCAACTAGAGCAATTGTACAAGCCCATAAATCAAAATTACTACTTATCTCCAAGACTTGCCCCTCCGGTATTTGGATTAGGATTACTAGAAGCGATACCTATGACTTCAATTATAGCTAATCAAGATCCCCAAGATGCCAATGGGGATGGTATAAGTGGAAAGGCTAATTGGGTTTGGGATAAAACACTGGCAAATTATAATTTAGGGAGATTTGGCTGGAAAGCAGGTCAGCCAAGTATTTTACAACAAATTTCAGCAGCTTATAATGAAGATATGGGGGTAACCAATCCATTGTTTTCAATTGAAAATAGCTTCTCGCAAATTCAGTATGACGGCTTAAATGATGATGTTGAATTAAAAGATTCCATTCTTCATGCTGTGAAATTTTATATGCAGACACTTGGTGTTCCGGCAAGAAGACTTATCAATACAGCTGAAGTAGTACAAGGTGAGAAATTATTCTATAGCTTGAAATGTCAATCATGTCATATACCAAGTTTTACTACCCAAGTTGATGTCTCATTTCCTAGCAGAAGTTACCAAAAAATTTATCCTTATACCGATTTGTTATTGCATGATATGGGTGTAGATTTATCAGATAATCGACCGGAGTTTGATGCCGATGGGCAAGAATGGAAAACACCAGCTTTATGGGGTATAGGATTAACCGAAAAGGTAAATGGACATGCTTATTATTTACATGATGGTAGAGCTAGGTCGATTGAAGAAGCAATATTGTGGCATGGTGGAGAAGCTGAGCAATCTAAAAATCGTTACAAACAGCTAAGTCTCAATGAAAGGCAAGCTGTTTTGAAATTTATTCATTCTCTTTAGTAATAATAGCTATCTGTTGAATTGTATTAATAAATGTTTCAACCGGTTGGGCACCAGAAATGGCATATTGATCATTGAATAAAAAGAAGGGAACCCCTCTTGCTTGGAGCTGTTGAGCTTCAAATTGTTCGCGTTTAATCTCGTCAACATAAGCCTGCGTTTTCAATACGCTTGAAATTTCATGACCCGAAATGCCTATGCCTTCAGCTATTCTGCACAATTCGTTTTCATCATTCAGGTCTTTGCCCTCAATAAAATAAGCTTTAAACAAGGCCTCTTCTGCAGTATCACCCAATGATTTAGTCTTAGCTAATTGAATTAATTGGTGGGCTTTTAAAGTGTTGGCAACAATAGCTTTATCAAGTTGGTAGTTTAAACCACTAGCTTGGGCCATTTGGCTAACTTGTTGGTTCATTTCCTGAGCTTGACTTAAAGACCAACCTTTAATTTCAGCCAAATAGACATCTAATCCTTTGGCTTCAGTAATTTGTAAGTCAGGCTGAAGCTGGTAGCTTTTCCATTCAATGTTGAAGTGGATTGAAGTATTAAACTTTGACAGGGCTTGCTCAAGATGGCGTTTGCCTATGTAACAAAATGGACAGGCTATGTCGCTCCAGATTTCAATTTTCATGCGACAAAATTAGCTAAAAAGGCTTAAAATTAAGATAAGATTAATTCCTAAATTCCGCGTAATTATTGTACTTTTGCCTGTTTCATGTTAACTTTAAACGATTTAGCTTTCGACTTTGGAGGTCGTTATTTATACAGCGATGTCAACTGGCAAATAAAACCAGGTGAGCGCATAGGTTTGGTGGGTCAAAATGGTACCGGCAAATCTACTTTACTCCGCATTATTACTGGTGAGTACAAGCCTACAGAAGGCAGTCTCTCAAAAGCCAAGGATTGTAGTATTGGGTTTTTAAATCAGGATTTATTGAGTTATGAAAGCCATGATAGTATTTACCATGTTGCTCTTCAAGCCTTTGATAAAGCCCTGGCCTTGCAAACTGAAATTGATGCCATTATTCAAAGAATGGAAACAGATCATTCGGATGAAATTCTGAATTTATTGGGCGATAAACAAGAGCAGTTTGAGGCTTTAGATGGTTACAATATTCAATTTAGAACAGAAGAAATTTTAGAAGGTTTAGGCTTTAAAACTGCTGATTTGCAAAGACCATTAAACGAGTTTAGTGGAGGCTGGAGAATGCGTGTGATGTTGGCCAAATTGCTTTTACAAAATCCTAAATTACTATTATTGGATGAACCTACCAACCACTTGGATTTACCATCAATCGAATGGATTGAAGAATATCTCCAATCCTATCAAGGCACTGTGATTATTGTATCGCACGATAGATTGTTCTTGGATCGTATGGTCACCAAGATTGTTGAAGTAGCTAATAAGAAAGTATATCAATGGGCCGGAAATTACTCTAAGTTTTTAGAATTAAAAGTGGAGAGAGATGAATTACAACAACGTGCCTTTGAAAACCAACAGAGCTTTATCAAACAACAAGAACGATTGATAGATCGATTCAAAGCTAAAGCCAGCAAGGCCAATATGGCTCAATCGAGAATGAAAATGCTAGATAAAATTGAACGCATTGAAGAAGTGCAAAACGACGAGGCGGTTATGAACTTAAAGTTCAAGGTCAGACAACAGCCTGGTAAAGTTATTATAACACTTAAAAACATTGATAAACAATACGGCGATCAAGTGATTTTTAAGCAGGCCAATGCCCAAATACAAAGAGGTGATAAAATCGCTTTAATTGGAGCCAATGGTAAAGGTAAATCAACATTGTTGAGGATCATTGATCAAAGTGAAGCCATTGCCGGTTCAGTAGAATATGGTCATAATGTTGAGAAAACGTTTTATGCTCAGCACCAGTTAGAATCTTTAAATGTGCAGCATGAGATTCTTGAAGAATTAGTGCACATGAGTTCTACTAAGACTGAAAATGAATTAAGGACTATATTGGGCTGTTTTTTGTTTACTGGAGATGATGTTTACAAGAAAATTAAAGTACTAAGTGGTGGTGAAAAGGCTAGGGTGGCATTGGCTAAAACCCTAGTGCATGAGGCTAATTTTTTGTTGCTGGATGAGCCTACCAATCACTTGGATATTCAGAGCATGAATATTCTGATTCAGGCATTGCAACAATTTGAAGGCACTTTTATAACCGTGTCGCATGACCGTTATTTCATTGCCAATGTAGCCAACAAAATATGGTGGATTGAAGAAGATGATATTAAAGAATATCTTGGCACTTATGACGAGTGGAAGTACTTCATGCAACAGCGTCAAAAGGCTCAAACTCAGGTAAAATCTAATAAAATAGAAAAGCCTAAAGAGCAAGCAATTGAGCCAAAAAACGATAATAATGATGCTGTAAAACTTAAGAAACAATTGCAAAAACAGATAGAGGTTTTAGAAAAAGACATTGAAGCTTTGCAACAAGAGAAGACCAGTATTGAGTCTCAATTAGCTCAATTGCAAAACCACAATGATTTTGGCACTGTTTCTGAACAGTATAAACAAATTGAACTTCAAATTAATGCTAAAAACAAAGACTTTGAAGTCTTGTTTGAACAACTCTTACAGCTATAATATGCACAACAAGAAACATGGGCTTTTCTTTTTATTGGCAACGATTTGTTGCCAATGTCTAAATGCTGCTTACCTGCCAATAAGCTATACCAATACTGCTTACGAAAGCAATATTAAAACGGTCATTTTAACCCAAGCCGGAGGTCTTGAACGTTTTCCGGTAATTGATTTAGGGAGTAATCAACAATTGCATATTGAGTTTGATGATATGATGCCTGAAAGCGATAATTATCAATATACGTTTATCCATTGTAGTTCAGATTGGAAGCCTTCCAATTTGAAGCCCAATGAATATTTAACTGGCAATTTGTTTTTAAACATCAATAATTATTCGTTTTCTACAACCACTTTTCAGGTGTACACGCATTACCAAATCAATTTCCCTGAAAACGACATGAAACCAAAGTTGTCTGGTAACTATATTTTAAAAGTATATAGAAACTTTGATGAAAACGATTTGATCTTGACCAGGCGTTTTATGGTGGTTGATGACAAATTTGTGATCACTCCAAGTGTTAAAGTAGCTACTAATCCTAACGTGCGTTTTAACTCACAAGAGATTGATTTTTCAGTGAACATGGGCGATAACATTGTGCCAAATCCTATGATGGATGTGAAGGCTACCATTATGCAGAACCTTTGTTGGGACAATGCAATTTTTGATTTAAAGCCAAGGTTCATTAACGGCAAGATCTTAGATTACAATTACGAAACTGGTAATTTGTTTTTAGGGGGGAATGAATTCAGGTATTTTGATGTTAGGAATTTAAGGTATTTGAGTCCTAATGTGCGCCGCAAATACGACGAAAACAATGTTAAGCACGCAGTCTTATACGCTGATGCCATCAGAAGCAATTTGCCGTATGTTCAAACCATTGATTTTAACGGTAAAGTAGTCATCGATAACCGCGATGGTATTGCCAAAGCTGAAATAGGGGCAGATTATGCCGCTGTTCATTTCAATTTGATCAGTGATCAGTTGCCTAAAGATGTTTATATTTTTGGAGAGTTAAGTGATTGGCAGTTGAAAGAAGATTTTAAAATGGAGTGGAATCCCAAATCCCTGCAATACGAGAAAATGCTCATGCTAAAACAAGCGTATTACAACTATTGGTATGTGATGCCAGGCGCTAATAATGTTGCAGATGTATCGTCTACAGAGGGTAATTTTAGCAATACCGAAAACGATTACCAGATTTTATTGTACAATAAAAATCAGTTTATGCAATACGATGAACTATTGGGCGTTATCAGTTCTAATTCCTCAGCAAAAAAATGAGTCAAAAAATTAAAATCCTATGGGCCGACGATGAAATCGACCTCTTAAAGCCACATATTTTGTTTCTCGAACAAAAAGGCTATGAAATGATTACCGTTAATAATGGCAACGATGCCATTGCATTGGCGTTAACCCACCAACCTGATTTGGTATTTTTGGATGAGAATATGCCAGGTATAAGTGGTTTAGAAACATTGAGCAAGATTAAGGCCAATCAGAATGATGTACAGGTGGTGATGATTACCAAAAGCGAAGAGGAGTACATTATGGACGATGCCATAGGGTCTCAAATTGCAGATTATTTGATCAAACCGGTTAACCCTAATCAAATTTTATTATCGATTAAAAAACTCCTTGACCGTTCGCGATTGGTCAACGAGAAAACCAATTCTAACTATCAGATAGATTTCAGACACATCAGCAACAAACTCATGGATAACATGGATTTGAACGAGTGGAAAGCAGTATACAATAAACTGGTGTTTTGGGAATTGGAATTGGGTAAAAATGCGGATAAGAGCATGAATGAAGTGTATGAAAACCAGAAGAAAGAAGCCAATCATACCTTCAGTAAATTCATAACCAAACACTATTTTGACTTTTTGCAGCCAGTAGGAGATAACGGGCCTGTGATGAGTCATAATCTGTTTAGACGTTGTGTTAAGCCCCTCATTAATGAGCAAGTGCCGACCTTCTTCATTTTAATAGATAACTTAAGATTTGATCAGTGGAAAGCCATTGCCCCCATCATCAAAGACCGCTTTAAACTAGAATCAGAAGATCAGTACTTAACCATATTGCCAACCACGACTCAGTATTGCAGAAATGCCATTTTCAGTGGTTTATTGCCAAGTGAAATTGAAAAACGTTTCCCTCAAAAATGGAGTAATGACGAGGATGAAGGGGGGAAAAATAATTTTGAAGAGGACTTTTTCAAAGATTTGTTGTCAAGACTGCAAATCAAAGGGAAAAGCAGTTACACTAAGGTAACCAATCTAGATGGCGGCAAAGCTTTGGTTGACAAAATTCCCAATATGTTTCAAAACCAAATCAATGCCATAGTATACAATTTCGTTGATGCGTTTTCGCATGCCAGAACAGATGTGAGCATTATTAGAGAATTGGCTGAAGATGAAGCGGCCTATCGCTCTGTTACTGAAAGTTGGTTCAAACATTCGCCTTTGTGGGAAGCCATGCAATTAATTGCTGAAAAGCCTTGTAAAGTCATTATCACTACAGACCATGGCTCTGTGAGAGTTAATAAGGCTGTTAAAGTGATTGGCGATAAAAACACCAATTCTAATTTGAGGTATAAGCAAGGTAAGAATTTAACTTACGACCCTAAGGAAGTGTTTGAAATCAAAAAGCCTGAAATGGCCTATTTGCCTAAAGTGAATGTGAGTCAGTGTTTTGTGGTGTGTAAAGAGGATGATTTCTTTGCCTACCCCAACAATTATAACCACTACGTAAAATATTACAGCAACACCTTCCAACACGGCGGTATATCGTTGGAGGAAATGCTGGTGCCCATTATTGCCTTAGAGTCAAAATCTTAGTTCAATAATTTTTTTTAGGAATATTTGTTTGGATCCGAATTAAAACCTATATTTGCACCCTCAAATTTAAAGATCATGGCTGTTACAAGACTTAAGCGAAAAGACAGAAGAAACAAAGAAATGACACGTGTTAGAAAAACTAACTTGAAGAATGTCAACAAGATGGTTTACATTCAGTCACCTTTCAAAGGTACTTCTGGTATTGTATTAGAAGACCAAGCTTAATCGCTATAAACCTACTTCAAAGCTCTGTATTTTCACAGGGCTTTTTTTATGCCCTGAGGTTTTCAAATCCCAACATAAATTTTTACATTTGCATTCCCAAATTGAAACCACAATATGAATAAAATTAAAGTTGCCAACCCTGTAGTTGAATTAGATGGTGATGAAATGACCAGAATTATCTGGAAGTTTATCAAAGACAAATTGATTCTCCCTTACTTAGACCTTGATATCAAATATTACGATTTAGGTATTGAGCATAGAGATGCTACCAATGACCAAGTGACTGTAGATGCTGCTGAGGCAATTAAACAATACCATGTAGGGATCAAATGTGCAACCATTACCCCTGATGAAGCCAGAGTTAAAGAATTCTCATTGAAACAAATGTGGAAGTCTCCAAATGGT
>JAURIG010000004.1:0-16357 GCA_030832905.1 Bacteroidota bacterium | reverse complement strand
GTTCAAGAATTTGAAGTGTTCAATTTCAAAGGCGATGGCGTAGCATTAACCATGTACAATACTGACGAATCAATCAGAGGTTTTGCCTACTCATGCTTTAATACCGCTTTGCAAAAAGGCTGGCCTTTGTATTTGTCAACTAAAAACACCATTTTGAAAAAATACGATGGTCGTTTCAAAGATATTTTCGAAGAGATTTATCAAAGTGAATTCAAAACTAAATTTGAAGCCGCTGGTATCGTATACGAGCACCGTCTAATTGATGACATGGTGGCGTCTGCATTAAAGTGGAATGGCAACTTTGTGTGGGCTTGTAAAAACTATGACGGTGACGTTCAATCAGATACAGTAGCTCAAGGTTTCGGTTCATTGGGTTTAATGACCTCAGTATTGGTGACTCCAGATGGTCAAACCATGGAAGCTGAAGCAGCGCACGGTACAGTTACCCGTCACTTCCGTGACCACCAAGCTGGCAAGCCAACTTCTACCAATCCGATTGCCTCTATTTTTGCTTGGACACGTGGATTAGAGTTCAGAGGTAAATTAGACAACAACCAAGAATTGATCAATTTCTGCCAAACTTTAGAGAAGGTATGTGTAGATGTTGTAGAGAGTGGTAAAATGACTAAAGACTTAGCGGTTTGTATCCATGGTAATAAAGTTAGCCATGGTGAGCATTACCTTTATACAGAAGAATTCTTAGACGAATTAGATAAAGGTTTAAAAGCCAGATTAACTCAATCAGCATAAGCTGATCAATGTATAACAAAAAAGGCGCCTGTTGTAGGCGCCTTTTTTTATGGGATAATGACTTTAATCTATAATGGTTTGTTCTCTGTCAGGACCAACAGAAATGATGTGAATAGGCATGTTGAGGGTTTGTTCAAGGAATTGCACATAGGCGGCAAATTCGCTTGGCAGTTCTGCTTGCTTTCGGCAAACACTTAAATCTGCAGACCAACCTTTAAAGGTTTGGTAAACTGGTTCAACAGAAGCATTGCAAAGGTCATATGGCACTTCTTCAGTGATTTCTCCATTAACTTTATAGGCTGTACAAACTTTAATCTCTTCAAAGCCGCTTAAGACATCACTCTTCATCATGATCAAGCGGTTCACACCACTCAACATGATGGCGTATTTTAAAGCCACTAAATCCAACCAACCACAACGTCTAGGGCGGCCAGTTGTAGCACCAAATTCGTTGCCTTTTTGGCGCAAAGATTCACCTGTTTCATCAAGGAGTTCAGTAGGAAAGGGGCCACTGCCAACGCGGGTGCAATACGCTTTAAAAATACCAAATACGTTACCGATGTGTTGAGGTGCTATGCCTAAACCATTGCATACACCACCACTAATGGTATTGCTCGATGTTACAAATGGGTAACTGCCAAAGTCAATATCTAGCATACTGCCTTGCGCACCTTCGGCCAATATTTTAGATTGACCTACAGCGTGGTTGAGTAAGTATTCTGTATCGGCGGTTTTGTATGCTTTTAAGAATTCACAAGCTTCAAAAAAAGCATTGTCTAAGGCTTGAATATCAAAGTCGTTATACCCTAAAAACTCTACCCATTTAAGGTGTTCTTTTTGGATGTTATAGTACCTTTCTTTGAAATTATCGGTGTAAATATCGCCAATGCGCAAGCCGTTGCGACCAATTTTGTCGCGGTAAGTTGGGCCAATACCTCTCAAGGTAGAACCAATTTTAGCTTCACCCTTAGCGTGCTCACTAGCCGCATCAAGTAATCTGTGAGTAGGTAAAATGATATGAGCCTTTCTTGAAAAAACGAGGTTGCCTTTTACGTTCGCTCCAGCTGCTTCAACCCTGAGAATTTCTTCTCTAATTCTTACAGGATCTACCACAACACCATTGCCAATAATATTCGTTGACTCTGAGTGAAATATCCCTGAAGGAATGGTGTTAAGTACATGGGTTTGGCCATTAAACTTCAAAGAGTGCCCTGCATTAGGACCGCCCTGGAATCGAGCAATGATATGGTATTGAGGGGTTAGGAAATCGGCAATTTTACCTTTGCCTTCATCGCCCCATTGGAGTCCTAGTACGACATCTATTTTATTCATCTTTTAATATAACTTCTTTATGACAAGTGTTGCAATTATTGTGTTTGTCGGTTTTTGGATTGGCATATAAATGCAGAGAATGGTGTTTGACTTCAAAACCTAATAAGTCTCCCATAGTGTTTTTGATTTGTTGAATTCTTGGATCACAAAATTCTAATACTTTATTGCAATGCAAACAGATTAAGTGATCGTGTTGGCTGTAACCATAGCTTTGTTCATACATGGCCATGTTTTGGCCAAATTGATGGCGTTTAACCAAGCCACTATCCAATAATAAATTCAAAGTATTGTATACTGTAGCTCTACTGACCCTGTAATTCCGATTTTTCATGTGAATGAAAAGGGTGTCCACATCAAAATGTTCTTTATGCGTGTAGATTTCATCGAGTATGGCGTAGCGCTCTGGGGTTTTTCTTTGTTTGTTCTTCTCCAGATAGGCAGTGAAAATTTGTCTAACCTCTAGTTTAATTTTCTTGATTTTGTCTGAAGAGGCTTGCATACAAGGCAAATATACATTCAAAAATTATCACAGTAGGGGTGAATTATCACAATGTTTTACACCATTAGGCATCCAAATGATCGACCCTGAAAACGTCCATAGTAGGGTGTTTGAGTTTGATTTTATTGATCAAATTGTCGAGGTGTTTGGTATCTTCAACATAAACTGTAATCATGCCTTCAAAAGTGCCTTCATGGCTCTCGATGGTAATGGCTTTCATATTAACCCCCATGTTTTTACTGATGATCTCTGACAAGCTACTGACGATTCCCACATCATCGATCCCAACGATTCTGATGCCAGCCAAAAAGCGTTTTTCATTTTTCACAACGGTTTCTTTCCACTGAGATTTTATGATTCTATAACCATAATTGCTCATAAGAGAAACAGCGTTAGGGCAGGTGGTTCTGTGTATTTTAACCCCTTCTCCAATTGTAATGAAACCAAAAATATCATCGCCTGGAATAGGGTTGCAACATTTGGCTAAGGCATAAGGTAGATCGTATTCGTCGCCAACAATGATTTCATTTTTCTTATTGGTGTCTGTTGGTTTTGCTTTAGCTGTTTGTGCTTTTGGAACGGCCTGTTTCTTGGTGAGAATGTCAATCAAATTGAGTTTCTCATTAGGGATTAATTCTTTATTAATCGAATAAAACAAATCAAGCGAACTTCTTACTTTAAAGAATCTAACCAGCTTTTGAATGTTATCGTCGTTGAAGTCAATTTTTTCTTTGCTGAAACGCTTTTTTAATTGCTCTTTGCCATGTTCTGCAGCTTCTCGTTTGGATTCTCTTAAATAGTTTCTAATTCTGGCAATGGCTTTACCCGTTAACACAAAATTCAACCATTCCTCGCGAGGGTGTTGTTTTTCAGAAGTTAGAATTTCTACTTGGTCACCATTGGCTAAGTGATGGCTCAAAGGAACTAATTTATTATTGACTTTTGCCCCAATACATTTGCTGCCAATATGGGTGTGAATTTCAAAAGCAAAATCTAGTGCAGTCGCACCCTTAGGTAATTTCTTTAAATCGCCATTGGGCGTAAATACAAAAATCTCTTCATGTATAAGTTGTAATTTGAAATCGTCTAAGAACTCCAAGGCGTTGGTAGATGGGTTGTCTAAGATGTCTTTGATTCTTGATAACCAACCATCAATAGCCGTATGGGCATCATTGATAATGCCATCCTTGTCATTTTTATATTTCCAATGGGCAGCATAGCCTTTTTCAGCTAATTCGTCCATGCGTTCCGTGCGAATTTGTACTTCTACCCATTTGCCATCAGGGCCCATCACAGTGGTATGTAAACTCTCATATCCATTGCTTTTAGGCGTTGTGATCCAATCCCTGGTTCTGGAGGGGTTGGGTTTGTAAATATCAGTAACAATTGAATAGGCTGTCCAACAATCAGGTTTTTCCTTTTCAGGTGGCGCATCTAGTATAATCCTGATGGCAAATAAATCAAAGACCTGTTCAAAAGGAATGTCTTGTTGATTCATTTTTTTAAGGATAGAGTAAATGCTTTTAGGACGTCCTTTTATGGTGTAATGCAAATTGGCCTCATCGAGTTTCTTTTTGATGGGCTCAATGAATTTTCTAATGTAACGGTCTCTTGCAGCCTTCTTGTCTTGAAGTTTGTCACTGATGTCTTTATAGGCCTCTCTCTGGGTGTATTTGATGGAGAGGTCTTCTAATTCAGTTTTAACGTTGTATAAACCAAGTCTGTGGGCTAAAGGGGCATATAAGAAAAGGGTTTCACTGGCAATCTTCAACTGGTTTTTACGACTCATGCTGTCGAGGGTACGCATGTTGTGCAAGCGGTCGCAGAGCTTTACCAAAATGACTCGAACATCATCACTTAAGGTCAGCAGCATTTTGCGGAAATTCTCTGCTTGCATGGAATCAGTGTGGTCAAATACCTCCTTGATTTTGGTTAAACCATCAACAATCTTGGCGGTTTTATCGCCAAATTTTCTTCTGATATCGTCAACAGTGTAGTTGCTGTCTTCAACCACATCATGTATCAATCCACAAACAATAGAGGTGGTGCCTAAACCAATTTCTTGTGCAGCAATTTTAGCAACAGCAATGGGATGGTAAATATAAGGCTCGCCCGTTTTTCTGCGCATATCTTTATGCGCGTCTAATGCCAAATCAAAGGCAGTTCTGATACTGGTTTTTTGTTCTTTGCTTAAATCATGACGAATCGATCTTAGTAAAGATTTATAACGTTTAAGAATTTCTAAACGCTCCATTTCTTCTCTTTCGGCAATTGTGATTTCAGTTTCTGACATGTGATTACCCAACAAAATTAACCATTAATTAGCAGAGCCTATTCACAGTAAATGTCAATAGTCTGATTTATAAGAATAAAAAAAGGGCAATCATTTGATTGCCCTTTTAGAATGATTGTAATCTTATGATTAAGCGTTTAATGACTGAGCTTCAGTCATCCAAGTTTGCCATTGTTCAGCGCTGATTTTGCTGTCTTGGTTAACCAATTCAGCGATTTTCTCTTCTGTTAAACCTTTAACGGCTGCAAGAGAATCAACACCCAATGCTACCATGCGCTTTTCCATTGCTGGACCTACACCTGATAAAGCTTTTAAGTCAGAACCTTCAGCACTTGCTTTTACCTCTTTAGGCTCAGCTGCTTTGGCGTCTTTAGCATCTTTATCGTTAGCACTGTCAAACATTGCTTTCAAATCACTGAAGGCATCCAATTCACCTAAAGTAGATTTCTCTGCTGGTTTGTTAGCGGTCGCTTTTGGAGCTTTAGCTTTTTCTTTTGGTGCTTCTTCGTGTTTGATTTTATCGTCTAATTTCCAAGTGTTGGTATGAGACAATACGATGCTCTTGTTGTCTTTGTTGAATTCGATCACTTCAAATGATAGCAATTCGCCATCTTTGATTTTGCCACCGTTTTCTTTAACCAAATGACGCTTAGGAGCAAAGCCTTCGATACCATATTGTAATTGAACATTAGCACCTTTGTCATTAACACCTACTACAGTACCTTCATGGATGCTGTTGATAGTGAAAATGGTTTCAAAAGTATCCCAAGGGTTTTCCTCAAGTTGCTTATGACCTAATGATAAACGACGGTTTTCAGAATCTACTTCCAATACAACCACATCGATTTTTTCATCTTTCTTAGTGAATTCAGATGGGTGTTTGATTTTCTTAGTCCAAGACAAATCAGAAACGTGAACTAAACCATCAACACCTTCTTCTAATTCAATGAATAAACCATAGCTGGTTAAGTTTTTAACTACACCAGTGTGTTTGCTGCCAACTTTGTATTTTTCAACGATGCTAGCCCATGGATCAGGAGATAATTGCTTAATGCCTAAAGACATTTTATGCTCATCTTTTTCAAGAGCAGTGATAACAGCCTCAACTTCTTCACCAGCTTTTAAGAAATCATGTGGACTTCTTAAGTGGCTGCTCCAGCTCATTTCTGAAACGTGAACTAAGCCTTCAACACCTGGTTTGATTTCGATGAATGCACCGTAATCAGTAACAGTAACAACTTTACCTTTAACTTTAGCACCAACAACTAATTCAGCACCCAATGAATCCCAAGGGTGTTCTGACAATTGCTTCATACCTAAAGAGATACGTTTTTTATCGTTGTCAAAATCCAAAACTACCACAGTGATTTTTTGCTCTAATTGAAGCATTTCTTCTGGGTGATTGATTCTGCCCCATGACATATCAGTGATGTGCAATAAACCATCGATACCGCCAAGGTCAACAAATGCGCCAAATGGAGCAATGTTTTTAACGATACCTTCAAGTACTTGACCTTTCTCAAGTTTTGATAAGATATCAGATTTTTGAGCTTCGATATCATCTTCAATTAAGGCTTTGTGTGAAATAACAACGTTTTTGAATATGTCGTTCACCTTAACGATTTTGAATTCCATGTCTTTACCAACATATTGATCGTAATCTTTAATTGGTTTAACATCAATTTGAGAACCTGGTAAGAACGCATCAATACCTAATACGTCAACAACCAATCCACCTTTAGTTCTGGTTTTAACCAAACCTGTCATCACTGTGCCTTCTTCCATAGCTTTGATGATATGGTCCCAAGCTTTTTCTTGGATGGCGCGTTTGCGAGAAATGATCAATTGACCATCTTGGTCCTCAACGTTTTCAAGATACACTTCAACAGTGTCTCCAACCTTAAGGTCAGTTAAGTCTTTGAATTCATTTCTAGAAATGATGCCGTCAGATTTGAATCCAACGTTTACAACCACTTCTCTGTCAGAAATTGAAACAACAGTACCGCTGATCAATTCGTTTTGATTAAGTGATTTTAAAGAATTGGTGTACAAATTAACCATTTCTTGATGCTTTGCAGAATTGTAGTTAGCAAAGCCTGCATTGTCCATGCTCCAATCGAAATCGTCCGCAGCCGGAGCATTAGCAGTTTTGTTGGTGCGGGTTTTGGTGGTTTCTGTGGCGGTATCAACACCTGTTGACACATTGCCGTTTAATGATTGTTCTTCAGTCAAATTTAGTTTCCTCCTTTGTGGGGCGGCAAATTTAAATAAGAACTTTTAAAAAACCTACTCTTTTCAAGGGGATTTCTAAATTTTTTTTGTGAATGTCGTAACACTTAAAAAAAGTAAGTAGAATCCGCTCCAAAATAGCCCCATTTAAAGGGTAAAAAGACTAAATACCTTAATTGCGATTAATTTAATAAAATAGGCTTGTGTCGGCGTTTATGCTGTCTTGCTTGGCCGCTCTTAAAAAAGAATCAATTTGTGATTGCATGTTTTTGTGGTATTGAAAATTAAATTGCGCCCAATGGGCTTTTGTTTCTTCCATCATTGTGGCTTCTTTCTTACTGAGGTTCTGATTACTGATGCTCTCGAGTTGGCTTATAAAATCCTCATTCAATAATGACCACGACAAAGAGTCTAGTGCTTGATTGTCAGAACTGGCTAATTGAACAGAGTCTATCCAAAATTGCAAATCACTTAATTGTTGTTTAACATCAGAATGGCCAGAAGATTGACAACTTGTAAAAGCAAGCGTCAAAATGCACAAAATAGATGACCTCATAAACATGCTGTGAACATTTTAGGTAGGCAAAAGTAATTTTTAAAACAGATATTGCCAAACATCTTTAAGCTTACATGAGCCGTTCATTTTTGAGTACCCCTATAGAATATTTAAAAGGCGTTGGGCCTCAGAAAGCTGATTTGTTGAAATTGGAATTGAAGGTGTTTACTTACCAAGATCTGATTGAATTATTTCCTTTTAGGTACATCGATAAGTCTGTTGTTCAACCTATAAAGCAACTCAATTTCACTAGTCAAAATGTGCAGTTAAGGGGTCAATTAACCAGTATACAAGTATTAGGTGAAGGCAGATCTAAGCGGCTTAAAGCCATTTTAACAGATGCAAGTGGTAGTATAGAATTGGTTTGGTTTAACCATTTTCAATGGTTGCATAAAGTCATCAAACCTGACGCCTTTTACACTGTTTATGGCAGAGTAAATTCGTTTAATGGTAGTTTGTCGATTAACCACCCTGAAATAAAATTATACGAAGCTATAGATGAGGTTAAGGGTTTAAAGTTTGAACCAGTTTATCCCTTGACTGAAAAATTAAAAGCGCGGTTTATGGACTCCAAATGGTTGAGTCAATTGATTGCGCAAATAATGACCCATCCTGAGTTTCATTATCCGGAGTATATACCAATTTCGGTTTTAAAGCCACTCAAATACCCTAGTCGTCAACAAGCCATTCAATGTATGCACTTTCCTAAAAATGAAGGGGAAGTTGAATGGGCCAAAAAACGCATCAAGTTTGAGGAAATGTTTGCATTGGCCATGCGTACAGAAAAAATGAAAGCCATCAGAATGATGACCCAAAAAGGCTATTCATTGCCTAAAACGGGGGAATTGATTCATGGTTTTTACCACAAGCATTTGGACTTCGAGTTAACCAATGCTCAGAAACGTGTGATCAAAGAAATTCGTTCAGATCTGGTTAAACCATTCCCCATGAACCGTTTACTTCAAGGTGATGTAGGTAGTGGTAAAACCATAGTGGCTTTGTTTTGCATGTTGATGTGTGTAGATAATGGTATGCAGGCCTGTTTAATGGCGCCTACTGAGATATTAGCGACTCAACATTATATTAGCATTTCAGATCAATTGAGTGATTTGCCGATACGCGTTGAGTTGTTAACCGGATCGACCTCTAAAAGCAAACGAATAGCCTTATTGAATGATTTAAAATCTGGTGCCATACAAGTGCTAATAGGAACGCATGCTTTGATTGAGGAAGATGTTCATTTTAAACAATTGGCTTTGGCCATAATCGATGAACAACACCGATTTGGAGTGGCACAACGCGCAGGTTTATGGAAGAAATATCCAGTTCAACCGCATGTATTGGTAATGACTGCCACACCAATCCCAAGAACATTGGCCATGACCATACACGGCGAGCTAGATGTGTCAGTGATTGATGAATTGCCCAAAGACAGAAAACCCATCCAAACGCTTCACAAGCAAGAAAAAAATCGCAGTCAAGTGATGGCTTTTTTGGATAAAGAAATCAAAAAGGGGCGTCAAGTGTATATAGTCTATCCATTAATTGAGGAATCGGGCAAACTCAACTTAAATGACTTAATGACCGGCTATGATATTGTCTGTAACTTTTTTCCGGTACCCAAATACCAAATCAGTATACTGCATGGGAAAATGAAATCAGAGACCAAAGCGCTCGAAATGAAACGCTTTAAAGACGGTATTACTCAAATTTTGATTTCTACTACAGTCATTGAGGTGGGTGTGAATGTGCCCAATGCATCAGTGATGTTAATAGAAGATGCCAATCGTTTCGGTTTGTCTCAATTGCATCAATTAAGGGGTAGAGTAGGACGAGGGGCAGAACAAAGTTATTGCATTTTAATGACCAAGGACGATTTGAATCCGAATGCTAAAAGACGCATTGATACCATGTGTGCCAGCAATAATGGTTTTGATATCGCTCAAGTTGATTTAGAATTAAGAGGCCCAGGAGATATGTTAGGCACCAGACAAAGTGGCTTGCCTGAATTTAAATTACTCGATTTAACAACAGATGATGAAGTAATAGATTTGGCTAAGCGAGCAGCTGCTTATGTTTTAGGGCTTGATCCATTGTTACAAAGCGCTGATAATGCTGGCCTTTTAAACTATTTGAAAGTCAAGCAAAAAGATGATTTCTGGGGCCAGGTCAGTTAATGTGTTAAATATTTTCGAATCTGAATTTAAATCTTATCTTTGCGACCCAATTACGTTCATACATGTTATCGCGAAGGAATATTCGTATCAAGGTGCTTCAGAATTTATATGCCTATAAACAGCAAGAAGCCCAATCCATCCCTGTTTTTCAAAAGGCTCTTGAGCATCAATTCAAAACATTCTATCAATTTTACTATTTCAATCTCTTATTTCTAGACGATTTCAATCACTTTTTGGAAAGTGAGCGCTCAATAGAATCAGAAAAATACTTCCCCAATAAACAAGTCATTCGCAATACGCAGTTCTTAGACCGTTTGTCTTTTTATCAAACCATGGTTAAGGACCCTGATTTTGAACAATTCACAGCTAAGTTACCATTCGATTGGAAAAAGTATGGTGAATTATTCAATCGCCTTTTCATTGATTTGGTGCAATACGATTTCTTTATTGATTATTCGGTATTTGATGAGCCAACCCCAGAAATTCAAAAAGCATTTTTAACCAATTTGTATGAATTTTTATTCAATGAGTTTGATTTGTTTTCTCAAAACATGGAAGACGAATACATCTGTTGGGATGATGATTCAGCTGATGTGTTAAAGGCAATTGTGTCAACAGTTAATCAGTTTTACGATCAAAAGAAATTCAAAATAGAAGGCATACAATCCAAACAAAAAGAGGACATTCAATTTGGTTTAGATTTATTTGAAAAAGCCATAGTGAACCAAAGTTTGTTGGATGAGCTAATTCATGAAAATACATCTAATTGGGATGCCGAGCGATTAACCATTAATGATGTCATTATGTTAAGGATGGCCCTAGTTGAGTTTATGTACTTTGAAACCATTCCACCTAAAGTAACCATTAACGAATACCTTGATATCGCTAAGGCGTATTCAACACCAAAGAGTCATTTGTTCTTAAATGGGGTACTCGATAAGATTCGAATCACCCTGACCCAATCTGGTCAAATAAATAAGAGCGGAAGAGGTTTGAAAAACGAATAATTACACTAAATTTGTTTAAGCATATGAAACAGTATTTCTTTATCCTAGGCCTTTCTGTTTTGGCTTTGTCAGCTTGCCAAAACAAATCTTCAGAGCAATCTCAAAGCAATGATGTTGCGACAGATCAAGTTAATAATCCTGCCACGGCAGATAACCCTACAGCTGTAACGTCTGAATACGCTGTTATGAGTTTTAAAACAAAAGAACACGATTTTGGTGACATCATCGAAAATCAAAAAGTAGAAACCACCTATGAGTTTGTCAATACAGGAAAGGTGGATTTATTGATCAATGACTGTAAAGCAGCCTGTGGTTGTACAGTACCTGATTGGCCTAAAACACCTATTAAACCAGGTGGTGTAGGTGTAATCAAAGTAGTGTTTGATAGTGCTGGAAAGTCTGGTATGAATACCAAAATAGTGACCGTTGTTGCCAATATTCAAGAAGGCACAACCGAATTGAAATTCACCGCCAATGTGCGCCCAATCAAATAATCAAACAATCTAATATGAATACTTTAATAATTTTACAAGCTCAAGCCCAAGGCGGATCAAGTAGTTTCTTGATCATGATGGGATTAATGTTAGTGGTCATGTACTTCTTTATGATCCGACCTCAACAAAAGAAAATGAAAGCACACAAACTATTTATTGATAACATTGCCAAAGGTGACTCAATTGTTACCACTGGTGGTGTTCACGGTAAAGTGGTGGGTTTGAATGAAGGTTCAACCATAGTGATTGAATCAGAAGGTACTCGTTTGAAAATAGAGAAGTCTTCAATTTCTAACGAAATGAGCGCTGCTGTTAATGCAGCCAACAAGGCATAATATGCTTAAAATTGGCATCACCGGCGGCATTGGAAGTGGTAAAACATTGGTTTGCCAAATCTTTGCTCAATTGGGTGTGCCAGTCTATAATGCAGATGATGCAGCTAAGCAATTGGTACAAAACAATGCACAATTACAAGCTGAAATCACAGAGGCGTTTGGCTCAGATGCATTTATAAACGGTCAATACAATAGAGGCTATATTGCCTCTATTGTGTTTTCTGACCCTGAGCGTTTGAATCAATTAAACGCTATTATCCATCCATATGTTTTTGCTGATTGGCAAGCATTCGTTGATCAACATCAAGCTTTCCCATACGTTATTAAAGAAGCGGCCATTATGCTAGAAACCGATAGCCGATTTACAGTTGATAAAATTGTATTGGTATATGCGCCATTAGCATTAAGGTTAGCAAGGTTACAAAACCGAGATGGTTTTAATTTGGACGATACGCTCAAACGTATTGCCAATCAAATGAGTGAAGAAGATAAACTGAAATTATGCCACTATGTAATTCACAATGATGGTGAGCAGGCCTTAATCGAACAGATTATGGATTTGCACGCACAGTTTATTGCACTTTCAAAGCATTCAAATACAATTTAACTGTATTGCTCATGCCGTATTCTAGGGCATCACAAATGAGCGCATGACCTATACTCACTTCCAATAAACCAGGCACATGGCTGGCAAAAAAATGCAAATTGTGTAAATCCAAATCATGTCCTGCATTGATTCCTAAACTCAATTCATTGGCTTTTTTTGCGGTTTCAATATAAGGTGCAATGGCATGATGAGCATTGTTGTGATAAGCGCTGGCAAAGGCTTCTGTATACAATTCAATTCTATCGCAACCCACTTTTACAGCAGATTCAAGCATAGAAGGGTCAGGATTGAGAAATATACTGGTTCTAATGCCCTTAGATTTAAATGTTTGAATAACCGCTGTTAAGAATTCAGCATTGGCGATTGTATCCCATCCTGCATTGCTGGTTAATACATCTGGTGGGTCTGGAACCAAAGTGACTTGAGCTGGTTTTACATCTAAAACCATTTGTATAAAATCTTCACTCGGATAGCCCTCAATATTGAATTCAGTGCTTAAAATATCTTTGAGAGCATACACATCACTAAAACGTATATGCCTTTGGTCTGGCCTTGGATGCACAGTGATGCCATGTGCACCATAAGATTCGATTTTCTTAGCCATAAGCAAGATGTCAGGATTGTTGCCACCCCTGGCATTTCTGATGGTAGCCAGTTTGTTGATGTTAACGCTTAATTTGGTTTGGTTTATAATGCCCATTTAATGCCTGTGTTCAAAGTTGATTTGTAGTTACCTGTAAAACGATCAAGCCCGCTGCCAAAATCATGCGATAGAGCATAGCTTGTAGCTGCAAATCTAATCCAAATATTTAGATCTTTTAAGCATTTTGTCTGCAGCATAATATGCCAATGAAATCCTTTGTGATAGTAGGTGAATAAGGTTTGTTGGCCTGGGATATTGTGTTCATATAGGCTTAATCCGAGTCCTTGTTCAAAATTGTTAAAAACAGCACCCAATAAAGATAAATGGATGTTTTTGTTACACTCTATCTGCAATGATTCAGAAAGTAAATAAGCGTTTTTAATTGAGCCATTAGCCGATTTGATTAGGCATTGACTAAGTAATTTGATCGTCTGCTTTTCGTGGCTTAGGCTCAGCTTTAAACTGTTTTTTTGTCCAAGCTTAAATTGGCCAAAAAGATTGTCTTGCTTGCCATTTAATACCATTGTAAGTTTATCTTGTTTGTTGAACTGATAGTTCAAGTTAAATTGATAATACTTGGTGAACCGATTAATGATAGCTTGTTCAATGGCCTTTCCTACACAAAATTGAGCATTGACTTGAAGTCGTTTGTTGAAAACGCATTGTGTTATAATGTTGTATTCACTAGATGCTTGCTCAAAAACAGTGTAATTAGAACGCATTATATTTTGACTTCCGATGGAGTTGTTTTGTTGTATACACCAAGCCAGACTATAGGTTTTGCCAAATGATCTAATGGCGCCTATGTAGTAGTCTCTAGCTTGTTTAAGCAAGGTGATTTCGCCAAAACAATACCATGATTTTACAGCAGATTTTGCAGACAAACTGAGTTGCTCATTCCAATTGCAATCCAATTGACATTTTCTAATTCGTGTTTGAATGCTTAATCCCCAAATTGCTGGCGAAGCCTTGAATTTAAGGCTGTGTTCGGTGGCATTTCTATACAGGCAATTGCCCAATTGAGATGGATTGGTTTGGTCTAATAAATAACTACCGTAAAAGCCCTGAATTCGACATTTACGGTCTTTGAATAGATTTATTCCTAGGCCTCTTATTGAACCATTTTCCGCAAAATCTGTTTTGGGTTTGAGTTCATTGTTGTTTTGTATAATTTGAAAGTTTAAACTGTTGTAAAATGGTTTTTTGCTGCCTACTACTAGGCCTTGTCCAAAAACAATATGTTGATCGCCTAAGCAAAAGCTATAAGTTCTGTTTTTGAACGTTAAACAGCCAAAACTACTGCTGTATTGCCAAGGCTCTCCTGGGTCTTTTTCTGATTGAAGGTAACAGCTGAATTGTTTGTAATGGTAACGAAAGCTGAATTGATGTTTTTGATTGCTGCCCAAAAAACGAGTGCTGTCTTTGTTGTTAAAACCAGCTGTTGTTTGCATCGGAAAAGCCGAACAAAAACTAAGTGTATTGGGTTTGGTTTTATTGAACAGTAAAGGGTCTGATTCAATGAATTGCGCCAAGCGTTTAAAATTAATGGATTGGCAAATAGGTATGCTTTGAAGCTCCTGCAACATGAGTAGTGGGCCATAGGTTTGACAATGCCAATAAATGGCTTGGATTTGTTCTAAACTAAGCAGTTCAGGGCAAAGGTTTTTGAGCGCTTCTAAATCATTGAGTTCAATTTTGTGGGCGTTAGGGGCTTGTGATTTTTGCTCATGCCAATCATAGTCAATCAACAAGTTTTGGGCTGCATCAATTTGAGCCCAAGCACTAAAACTATTTATGGCAATTACAACAATAAAAAGCTTAAAACGCATAAGTCAATTGAGTGTTGGAACTTAGCCCTAATTGCCAATGGTATAAACAACCTAGGCCCCAATTCCAATGTTTTTTACAAATGTATTTAAGGGCTAAGCCAGTTTGTTGTAAATTGTCTGAAAGGCTAAAAACCCATTGTTTATTGCCTTCAAGAAGGAAAATATGGCCACCAATTTTGAGTACACCCAATTTTGAATTAGCCATATTGATTTGCAGACTTAAATTGGTATTAAGTTGTTTTTGAAAGGCCAATGATAGGATCGGTAGCGCTTTTTGTTGCATGCTTTCATGGTTTAAAACAGGTGTTTGTTCCAAGAGTGCTATCCATTTATAATGCTTGTTAATTTGCCATTGGCAAGCAAGATTTAGCGTTAATTTGTGCCCTTTATACCCCAACCATTGACTGTAGCTGCCATTCAATTGAAGGCCAAGTAAAATATGGCTTTTAAGGGCCAGACCTAGGCCACAGTTAATATGCATTTGCTTAAGCTCAAGCATCTGTTGATAATGAACACCAAGCGCATATGCGCCTTTGGGTTGGCTGTTAACAGCAGTGATATTAATGTTTGCTTGAGTTTGTAGACCAAACCATTGATAAGCTTGTAGACTTATACTTTTTATCGGTTGATGCAATAAGCAACAGGGGTTGTTGTTTGCTAATGAGGCATCGTGGTTACAGCAGTTTTGGTGTGTGGCAAAGGCAAATACACCAGATTCAATTGCAGGTAATTGTATGGGTGTAAAACATAGTGTAAGCGGAGCAATTGCCACCCAATTCATGATTCAAGTTTAAGTTGCATTCTGCCTTTGATTGTGATCGACTTGATAAGTGAACAAGAAGCAAGGAAATTCATTGTGATTGAGTATAATTGGGATGGATTATTTATAAGCTGCTAATATTTATAAGCTAATAAACACTTAAATCCAAGTTAATTGTCAAATCAATCAAGTTTAATTCTAAGCCATTTGTAGAACTCAATAAATAATTGATATTTGCGTTACAGTTGTACTTGAAGCGAATTCAAGTGAATAATTGTCATGTTTTTTTTGTGGTATGTGAATTGATTAAATAGGAGGAGTAGACTATGGATTATAATAAAAATTATTTTGGATCGCTAGGGAATACAGATGACTTTGAAGACAAAGAAGGTTCCGATTTGTTCCCTTTGTTTTCAAAATCTGAAGAAAAAGAGAGTAATAAATTGTTGGTGCCCGAAAGTCTGCCAATATTACCGATTAGGAATACGGTGTTGTTTCCAGGTATTGTTTTCCCAATTACCGTAGGCAGAGATAAATCCATCAAACTCATTAAAGATGCCAATAAGGGCGACAAAACCATTGGTGTATTCGCACAACAAAATCCTGAAACTGAAGAACCACAAATTAATGATTTGCACACCATCGGTACTATGGCTCAAATCATTAAAGTATTGCGTATGCCAGACGGCAATACCACTGTTATTATTCAAGGTAAACGCAAGATTTCCCTCGGTGATGTGATTTCGACAGAACCGTATTTAATAGCCACAGTTAACCCCATTGAAATAGAAGAAGACGCCAATGACAAAGAACTGCAGGCGCTGATAAGTGGTATAAAAGAAACTG
>JAURIG010000049.1 GCA_030832905.1 Bacteroidota bacterium | reverse complement strand
TCCATCCCTCAAATCTGTTGATATCGCCCTGATTGGATTGGGCGAAAATGCCAATGCCTTAAGAAAGGAATTGTATGCTTTAAGCCCTGCTTTTGACAGCATCAATATTGTTGATTTGGGCACGCTCAATCACAATGGCAAAAATGTGCAAGCCGCTTTAAGGGAGTGTTTACTCGCCTTGTTTGAGTTGGGCATTAAGCCGATCATAATTGGCGAAAACCACCGCTATGCAGAGGCTTTACTTAAAAGTTTGCCCTATCAAAAAGCAGACTTAGCCATAGTTTCACCGCGCATTGCTTATAATGAAGATGACTTAGCCTTTTTAATGGCTAAGAAAAAACGTTTGTTTCATGTGTCGTTTATTGCCAATCAAACTTTTTTGAATCCTCAAGATTTGGTTCAAAACAGCCAAGAGGTATTTTCAGAGGCTTTGAGATTGGGAGCAATGAAGCAGTCTATTCAAGCAGTAGAACCTTTGCTCAGACAAGCCGATTTTTTCGAGTTTGATTTGAGCGCCATCAAATACAGTGAATTCCGCTCTGCTACTGAGGCGCTTCCCAATGGATTAGACAATCAAGAAGCTTGTGCAATTTGCCGCTATGCAGGCATTTCAAATGGCATTGAAGTGTTTCTATTTAACCAGATGGATTTGAGCAAAAAAGATGCGACGGATGCCAAGCAATTGGCGCAAATGGTTTGGTATTGTTTAGATGGTTTAAACAACCGTTTCAATGATGTACCTCAAATCAATAACAGAAATTTCACAGTCTATAAATGCCATGCCAATAGCGGCGAAGACATGTTGTTTTTATACAGCGAAGTAAGTGGTCGCTGGTGGTTGCAAATCCCTCAAGTGGAAGGCAAAAAGAAAACCGCTGCCAAATTCATAGGCTGCACTGAAAACGATCATCAAATTGCTGAGCAAGGCGAAGTACCAGAGAAGTACTACAGAGCGTTGTTTAATAGTTTGTGATGGTATATAGGGTATAGGGGTTAGGGTATAGGGTATAGTTTAAGATTTACTTATTTCTTCATACAAATCGTGATTTTATGACATCTGGTTCGGCGTCCACGCCAACCAGATAAGATTACTATTAGCCAGTACTCTGATGAAAGCTTCTTGAAGCATTCACAAGTGTTTCTAAAATAATTTTTGAAGAGAATGGGATTGGTTGGCGAGGACGCCGAACCAATCGTACTTAGAATAGAAATCAGCAAATCAAATCCCCACTATCCCCTATCACCTAGACCCTATCCCCTAGACCCTATCCCCTAGACCCTACATTTAGCCCACTTATAAAATGATTTTGCAAATGTTCACTATTTAGTTAACTTTGCATGATGTCTTTTTTCAGAAAGGTGTCTGCTTACAAAACCTATTTTTTAGATTTTTACCAAGCGCAAAATGAATTACTACAATTAAAAATTGAATGGACTTTAAGACTAATAGAAACCACTCGACATGTTCCGGAAAAATACTTTAAACATATTGAAAACACTAAAGGTCTTTATGAAATCAGGATTGAATACAACGGAAATATTTATAGAATATTTGCCTTTTTTGACAAAGGCAATTTGATCATATTATGCAACGCATTTCAAAAGAAAACAAACAAAACACCGAAAGCCGCAATTCAAAAAGCTTTAAGGATAATGGAGGACTATCAGCATGAGCAAAAAATCAAACAATAACTTAACCAGTTTAGATCAAATTTTAGATCAAAAATATGGCAAGAAAGGCCAAACCAAACGCAAAGCTTGGGAAAAGTCTTTTGAGACCTTTAAAATTGGTGTTTTAATGGAAGAGGCACGTTTAAAGAAAGGCATGACTCAAGCAGAACTTGCTGAAAAATGCGGCACAAAAAAATCATATATTTCTAGAATTGAAAACGACGGTTCTGATATTCGACTATCCACTTTACTGAAGATCATTCACGAAGGTCTAGGTGCAGAATTGACAATAAGATTTTAGAGGGTTAGGGAATACTTAGGGGATAGGGTTTAGGGTCTAGGGGATAGTGATAGAATTACTTATTTCTTCATACCAATCCTGATTTTATGACATCTGGTTCGGCGTCCCCGCGGAGGACAGTGAGATAGTCCTCCTCCTCTATCACCTTCACTTAGGTTACGGTGATTGAGAAAAGATTCGGAGGATGCAATGAGAATGAGAGTGAAGAGCGCAAGGAAACATTTTCTTCGCACTTACACTCACACCTGCTCTTACACTGTTATTGTTCTCCACCCTCGAGTGAAATGATTTAGTTGATAACAATCGTGATTTTATGACATCTGGTTCGGCGTCCCCGCCAACCAGATAAGATTAGTATTTACAAATAGTCTGATGAAAACATATTCAATCATTCACAAGTGTTTCTAAAATAATTTTTGAAGAGAATGGGATTGGTTGGCGAGGGCGCCGAACCAATCGTTCTTTTATTTAGAATTCGTTAAGCAATTCCCGACTAACCCCTAGCCCCTATACCCTTCTCTCACTATCCCCTAGACCCTAAACCCTATACCCTAGTTCTCCGCTCTCACACCCACACCCACTCTCCCTATCCCCTATACCCCAGACCCTAGACCCTACATTTAATATACTCCGCGATCTCTGATGTAGAGGTGCCTGGAGGGAAGAGTTTGGCTACGCCTTGTTCGTTGAGGGCAAGCATGTCGTCGTCAGGGATGATGCCACCACCAATCAATAAGACATTGTCCATTTGTTTGGCTTTCATTAACTCAATGATCTTAGGGAAAACGGTATTGTGAGCGCCTGATAAAATACTAATACCAATTACATCAACGTCTTCTTGTAAGGCAGCATTCACCACCATTTCTGGTGTTTGTCTGAGGCCTGTATAAATCACTTCCATACCAGCATCTCTTAATGCGGTAGCAATGACTTTTGCGCCTCTGTCGTGGCCATCAAGACCAACTTTTGCGACCAATACACGGATGGGTTTATTCATGACTAATTGAGTTTTTGAGCTAAAATATCGATAGACTTTTGAATGCGTTGAATAGATTGTTCTACACCTAATACCACTAACAATTCAAACAATGGAGGACCACCTGCCTCGCCACTTAAACACAATCTAAGTGGTTGCATAAGTGCGCCCGGACTAATCTGAGCATCCGTTGCCATTTGTTTAAACAGGGCTTCAATTGTTGTTGCATCTGAAGCTGTATGCGCTTGAAGGGCTTCAGCAAATTGTTTTAAAAATCCTGCTGCTTGTGCAGTCCATTTCTTTTGAACCGCTTGTTCATCATACTGTTTTGGCATATCAAAAAAGTATTGAGATTTCTCTGCGATTTCATGTTTGAAATTCACTTTTTCTCTGACCATTTCAACCACCTTGCAAAGGTAATCTTCAGAGGCTGTATACCCCATGGCAGCTATGCCAGGAGCAAGTTCCTGAGCAATGCCTTTAGGGTCTTTCATCATTAAGTGTTGGTGGTTAAACCATTTGGCCTTTTCAGGATCAAACTTGGCACCATTCTTACTGATTTTTTCAATACTGAACAACTGAATCAACTCATCCATTGAGAACAATTCTCTGTTGTCTGAAGTATGCCAGCCCAATAAAGCCAACATATTGACTACGGCTTCTGGCTCGTAGCCTTTTTCTCTGTAACCGCTACTGATTTCGCCAGTTGCAGGATCTTTCCACTCTAAAGCAAACACCGGAAAACCTAAACGATCACCATCGCGCTTGCTTAATTTACCATTACCATCCGGCTTTAAGATCAAAGGCAAATGCGCAAACTTTGGCATCACCTCTTCCCAGCCAAAAAACTTATACAACATAACGTGCAATGGTGCTGAAGGCAACCACTCCTCACCTCTGATAACATGGGTAATTTTCATGGTGTAATCATCCACCACGTTCGCTAAATGGTAAGTTGGCATACCATCGCTTTTGAACAACACTTTATCGTCCATGGCTGAGGTTTGCACCACTACCCATCCTCTGATCAAATCATGGAATCTTACCTCTTCCTTACGCGGCAATTTAATGCGAATCACATAAGGCTCACCAGCATCAATTCTGCGCTTCACTTCGTCTTCTGGCAAAGTCAAAGAGTTCTTCATATTCATACGACTAACTGCGTCGTACTGAGCCGCCATTCCACCCGCTTTGAGGGTTTCACGCATGGCCTCTAATTCTTCTGTAGTATCGAAAGCATAATACGCATGGCCAGCGGCAATCAATTGATCAGCGTATTGTCTGTACATGGCTTTGCGATCGCTTTGTCTGTATGGTGCACAAGGGCCGCCCACATGTGTGCCTTCGTCAAATTGAATACCAGCCCAAGTTAATGCATCAACAATGTACTGCTCTGCACCCGGCACAAAACGACCCTGATCCGTATCTTCAATACGCAAAATCATATCGCCACCTTGTTGCTTGGCAAACAAATAATTAAACAATGCCGTTCTAACACCACCAATGTGCAAAGGACCTGTTGGGCTAGGGGCAAATCTGACTCTCACTTTTGACATAAGACCGCGAAATTATAAAAAAAATGCCATTAAACCGCTATAAGACAAGGCTTAACGCAGGCTTCTTCTTTTTTGATACCAATCAGACCCTTGATGTTGGGTCTCAATGGCTGTAGCTGCTCCGCCCTTTTGTTGCGCAAAAGCATGGGTTGCCACTATTGCTAAAGCCTCTTGCAAATGGCTATCAGCATTAGGTTGTAGCATTTCAGGTTTGAAATGCATATCAATGAATTTGGTATCAAACTGGCCCTGAATAAACTGCGGATGATCCATTACCCAACGACCAAACGATAAGGTATTGGCTACACCAGAAATACGATATTCATCAATGGCGCGTTTCATTTTTTCAATGGCATTTTGACGGGTATCTGCCCATACAATAAGCTTGGCCACCATGTTGTCGTAGTGGATAGGAATTTCCATACCTTCTTCCATACAATCATCCACCCTTACACCAGGGCCTTGCGGCACTCTGTAAGTGGTTAATGTGCCAATATCTGGCAAGAAATTATTGCAAGGATCTTCAGCACAAACCCTTAACTCAATAGCATGACCATTAATGTTTAAGTCTGCTTGTGCAAAGCTCAAGGCATGGCCTTCTGCCACTCGAATTTGTTCTTTAACAAGGTCTAAACCTGTAATCAATTCCGTAACCGGATGCTCTACTTGCAAACGGGTATTCATTTCTAAGAAATAGAAATTCAAGTGCTCATCTAACAAAAACTCAACGGTGCCTGCACCACTGTATTTGGCTGCTTTCGCTACATTAACAGCAGCCTCTCCCATTTGTTGTCGCAATTCTGGGGTTAAGACCGCACTTGGGGCTTCTTCAACTAATTTTTGATGGCGTCTTTGTATACTGCAATCGCGCTCAAACAAATAGCAAACATTGCCATGGTTATCAGCCATTAATTGAATTTCAATGTGACGCGGTGCTGCAACATACTTTTCAATGAACACGCTGCCATCACCAAAAGCGCTCAAAGCTTCTGATTGAGCCATGTGCATTTGCGATTCAAATTCGTCAACAGCGTTGACTATACGCATGCCTTTTCCACCACCGCCAGCACTGGCTTTAATCAAAACAGGGAAACCGATTTCAACAGCTACTTTTTTAGCCGCTTCTATATCGGTAATGGCTTCTTTTAAACCTGGCACCAAGGGCACACCAAATTGCTCTACCGCTTGCTTGCTGGCAATTTTACTCCCCATCAAATCCATACTAGCAGCTGATGGGCCAACAAAAATGATGCCTGCGGCTTCTAATTTCAAAGCAAACTCTGAACGCTCACTCAAAAAGCCATAACCCGGATGCACGGCATCAACCCCATGGGCTTTACAGATATCGATAATGGTATCGGCCATCAAATAGCTTTCTCTTGAAGGCGGCGGGCCTAAACGATAGGCTTCATCAGCGTAGCGCACATGCAAAGCATTTCTATCTGCATCACTGTATACCGCCACCGTTCTAATGCCTAACTCTTTGCAAGTACGCATTACTCGGATGGCTATTTCGCCTCTATTGGCGACTAATAATTTTTTGATTGAACGGATCATAAGACTACGGGCAAATATACAGAATAATCTGTTTCTAATCGTTGCTCGACAACCATTTTGGCAATTGCGAAACAAAGCGCTTTTGGCTCATAGTTTTGGCCCCAAACTGCGCCAAATGACTGGTAATGAATTGACAATCCAACATAAGAAAACCATTGGCCAACAGCCATTCTACTAAAAACATCAAGGAGATTTTACTGGCATCGGTCACCGTATGAAACATGCTCTCACCAAAAAATATTCTGCCCAAAGCCACCCCGTACAAACCACCTACCATTTGGCCATCTTGCCAAGCCTCAAAACTATGGGCATAACCCATTTTGTGCAAGGCGCAATACAAGTCAATGATCTCTTCAGATATCCATGTTTCCGAACGGTTAGCACAAGCCCGAATGCAAGCCTCAAAATCGCCATTGATTTTAAGTTCGAACGGCGCTTGACGGTATTTGCGTCTTAAATTTTTGGGCGCATGAAAGGTCAAGGGATCAATTACCCCTCTCATTTTAGGTTCAAACCAATAAATGGTATTGTTCTCATCAGGATCGGCCATTGGAAATATGCCTTGGGTATACCCTTCTAAAACCTGATGCGCAGTGAGCATATTACTTTAAGAAATCAACGTAAGACAATTGTCTGAACGCTTCAACTCTGGCTTTTAATAAATTAGGATCTATGTTGAGGATATTGTCTGTACCAAATTGTTCAACGCAGAAACTTGCCATAGCACTACCATAAATAATAGCGCGCTTCATGTTCTCAAAACTGATGTCATCAGTACTGGCTAAATACCCAATAAAACCCCCGGCAAAGGTATCGCCTGCACCTGTTGGATCAAACACATCTTCAAGCAACATGGCTGGTGCAAAAAAGACTTGGTCTTCGTGGAATAACAAAGCGCCATGTTCGCCTTTTTTAATGATCAAATATTTTGGGCCCATGGCTCTGATGATTCTTGAAGCTTTTATCAAGCTGTATTCACCTGATAATTGTCTGGCTTCTTCATCGTTGATGGTTAACACATCTACCATGGTTAAAGTCTTTTTCAAATCGTCTAAAGCAATGTCCATCCAAAAATTCATGGTATCCATAACCACTAATTTAGGGCGTTTGCTCAAACGGCTTATCAATGTGCTTTGCACAACAGGCGCTAAATTGCCCAACATTAAATAATCAGGTGCAGACAGGGCTTCAGGCACTATCGGATCAAAATCAGCTAACACATTTAATTCTGTTATAAGGGTTTCACGACTGTTCATGTCGTTGAAATAACGGCCGCTCCAAAAGAAAGATTTTTCACCTGACTTGATTTGCAAACCAGAAGTGTCAATACCTTTTTGATTTAAAAGATCAATGTAATCTTGAGGAAAATCATCGCCCACCACGGCTATTAAACCAACTTGTTTAGTGAAATAAGACGCGGCTAAACTTACGTATGTAGCAGCACCACCTATTATTTTGTCGGTTTTGCCAAAGGGTGTTTCGATGGCATCAAAGGCCACAGTTCCGGTTACTAATAAACTCATATTGGCTGCAAAAATGAAGCTATTATTTGAATTTACAAAGCCCCTTTAATGAGAGCCCTTATCGGTCAGAATGAAATGTTGATAGATTTAGAATTTACGAGACAATAAATGTAAAGAATATGCAGTTAATTGCAGCATTATGAATGCCTTTTTACTGCGCATACAACAAGCCAAAGAAAACTTTCAACACGGCGATAAATCATTAGCAGAACGCCAGCTGATAGATTGTGTTTTAGACAGCAATGAGCTTCAGCTTTTCAAAAGCATGTTGCAAAGTCTTGATCAAAAAGACGCCTTAGGCGATTGGAATGATGACTTATTCAATACAATCACTCAAGCCCTAATTGATTTTGCGCCCAAGATGCAAGCCTTTGAGCCAAGCGCTACATTAATGCAAGTTAAAGGCATCGGCAAACGCTATTTTAAGAGTGGCTTTACCATTGCGCCTTTGAGTTTTGAAGTGCATTACGGACAAGTCATTGGTTTGGTTGGTGAAAATGGCAACGGCAAAACCACCTTACTCCGATTGCTTTGTAAAGATTTAAAACCAGATACTGGCAGTTTGCATTATGCCGCAGAGGCCCGCTGCAAAAGCAATTATGAATTGCGCAGCCAATTGGTGTATATGCCTCAAAGGGTACCAAGATGGTTTGGCTCATTAATGGACAATCTCTACTTTACCTTATCGTGCCATGGCATCACTGGTGAGTTCAATGCTTTAATGGCAGAACTCATGATTGCGCGCCTCGGCTTAAGGCCATTCAGAAACCACAAATGGACGGAAATTTCTTCTGGCTATAGAACCCGCTTTGAATTGGCTAAATCCTTATTAAGACAACCTCAATTAATGTTGTTGGACGAACCGCTTTCTAACCTCGATATCATTTCTCAACAAACCATTTTACAAGATTTAAAATCTCTGAGCATGTCTTTGAGACGCCCATTTGGCTTAGTCTTGAGCTCACAACAATTGTATGAGGTAGAAAAAATATCTGACTTAGTCATTTTCTTAAAACAAGGTCAAGCGCAATACCAAAGCAAGCAACAAGCCGCCACAGAAAATACCGACTTAATGATTGAAATTGAAGGGCCTTTTGAACGCGAACAATTGCAAAATTGTATGGCAGCCTGTCAGATTAAAGACATACAATTCAACGGCGGTGTTTACGTGTTAACCTTCGACGCCTCTACCCCTATTTACGCCGTTTACAAGGCCATCGCCGAACATCAATTACCAGTACTTTACCTCCGCAACATTACCCATTCATCAAGACGTTTCTTTATTTAAAAAAATCAACATGATCAAAAGACTTTATAAATCGCTTTTACTTAAACACCCCTTGCTTTGGAACATCAAATTACCACAAGTGATTTTGTTTATCGCCATCAGCCATGTTTTGTTTTTTCTGTTTGGCTTTTTTTCAGTTTACGGCATTATCGCCTTTAAATTACAAGACCAATTTGACGCCAATAATTTGGGCATCAATTTAATTGGCGGCCTTATTCTCTTGTTGGGTTTGATTGTTTGGTTGATGTGGTATTTGCGCAATAATGCCTTCAAACAGTTTTACCCGATTACAGTGAATGATTTGCGTAAAGAATTCCTATTGGTCTTTTTGATTTTTCTTTTGGGTATGCCCATTTTTCACAGTTTTGCCTATGGCAAACACTTGCACTTAAAAATCATTTCAAGAAACATTAATGTAGAAGCAGATGCCAAAATTGTTAATCTGGCCAGGCATTTCCTACCTATCAATTCAGATGATTTTAACGGCGATAATTGCTGTGATAGTTTGGCGGCACAAAACAAACGCAACGAAGCAGCGAGTCAGATGAAAACAACCTGTTATGAAACAACCTATAATAATGGAACTGAAACAACTGATTACGCTGCAGCGGAGCCGGCCTACGATGATACAGCACCTGCGGCCTCAAGAAGTACTTTGTACAGCTATTTGTATTATTGCCAAACTCCAGTCAGTGTAGGCAATGATGCAGCGCTTATTCATCAAACAGCAAAAAGATGGTTGATCAATGAAAACTACGACTCTATTAGGTTAAGCCTAATCAATTATTTTAAGCTAATGGACAAATACGCTGTTCGCCACAATGTGAATGTAGATACAGTCATCGGTCATATCCAAAAAATGCGTGCTACTGACAAGCAATTATGGGGCAGTTCTTTTGAATTCTCTTTCTTGACTGAAGTGTATGATTATGGTGTTTTCAACTTTACGCCTTTAAATGCGAATCAAGCAGATTTTGGAGGCTTAAATACCGCCATTGAAAATGTTGCAGAAAACAACAAAGATAACTTCTGGAGCCTTTCTGATTGGGGCATTTATGGCTATTTAGCCTTAGGGTTTTCAATTATTTTGATGCTGTTCCGCTTAACCAGATTAAAACCATGGATCAGCAGTCTAATTGGCGCGGGCATATGGGCTATGTTATTTGGTTTGATGGGCATATTCGCGCAATCAGAACTCTTGTATATTGTATTGATTTATGCCATACTAAGTGGTCTTTTGGCTTGGATCAATATTCGCAAGCAAAACCACAAATTGCGTTCCGCCATGTGGCTGAGTTGGTTCAGCATTATTCAGCTGTCTATTCTACCTTTAACTGCATGGATGATTAAAGATGCCACAAAGGAAAAAACAGCTTGTGTATATGGTTATTTAGAAGTCATTCAACCTGCTCCTCCTATTCACAATTGGTTGGAATTGCATTCACAGACTATAATGACTGAAGTGAATATTGTGTTTTGTTTATTGGTATTTTTATTCTTCTGTATTCCATTGGCCTATCGTTGGCAAGCCAATCCCTCAGAATAATTAAAAACGAATGCGAATTTGTTTTTCAATCTTACCTGTCAAGGCGCCATAAGCACCGAGCACGTTGCCCACTAAGGCATTGGGTTGTACAAATGGATTGTTTTGATAAAACACGTGTTCGTATAAACTGGTAAAGTAATTGAATCCACTTTGACTCATGCTGCTAAATTGTAAATCTAAAGCAGTTGTTTTTTGTTGGGCTGAATCGACCACTAAATTGATGCGATACGTTTGAGAATTGGCCAATACAATTCGATTACTGAACAATAAATGCTGAGTAGAATAAGCCGATCTGCTGTCTTCATTCAAAATCAAATCATTGCTAGCAATACTGGCGTAATCTTCAAAGTATTGGGTGTCTGTACCCATGACTTTAAAGTAATGGCGTTTGACTTTTATGCCATAATAAGCTGGCTTGTTTTGACGTGTTTGATCTACTTGAAAAGTGATTTGAAAACGATTGGGCACCCCTTTATAAACCACTCTTGAACTGTCTATGAATTTTAAAGCAAAAGTATCTGGCATGACTTCATTGACCCATGCCGTTTTTCCCAGTCCATAGAATTTGAATAAATAATTGGTATTGGGCTTGGGTTTAAAGGCTATGGATTGGTATAAACCATTCACACCATTGCTCAACACATCAAGCAATTGGGTGTCTTTGTTATAGACTTCAATAAAGCCATTATTGACCCAACTCGGGCCTGACTGATCGGTAATGTTTTGAGTCGCACTTAAAAAAAGACTTAAACTGGAATCGGCAATAAGTTGTCCTGATACTACTAATTCTGGTTCATGGTCATCTACATCAATGATGATTGTTTGCTTACATGACAGCATGACCAAGCATAGGGCGATATAGACTATGACCTTCTTCAAAACTGCCATTTATAAAACACACTTGGAATGCATGGAAATAAGCTCACAGCTTCAAACACTGTAGAGCCAGACGTATTTGCTGCCGCTTGAATATAAAACGGATTGAAACGGTTGTATACATTGTAGGCCCCAATACTCAGCAAACGGGTGTAGTGCTTGTGATACTTTTTAAACGTTAAGGTTAAATCTAAACGGTGGTAATACGGAAATTGATAGTTGTTTCTTTGCCCATACAAGTAGATTTGCTCCCATTGATTGAGTCCATTTTGAGTAAAATACACTTGCTCTGGAATGGTATACCTGGCGCCTGTGGCAAGGGTCCAAGTCATGGCCGCTTCAAACCTTTTAGAGGCCTGGTAATTGAGCAAACAAGCAAAGTTGTGCCTGCGATCAAATCTATAAGGAAAAACTTGCCCTTGGTTGATGTCTGCAAATTGTCTTTGATTCCAGCTTAAGGTATAACTCATCCACCCATTGAATTTACCAGTCTTTTTTTCCAACATACACTCGTAGCCATAGGCCCAACCTTTGCCGATACTAATGGCATCAGGTGAGTTGATCACAGAGCTTGGATTGGCCCCCGTTTGAACAAAATCAATTAAATGGCGCATGCGTTTGTTAAAGGCATCCAAACTGAGTACATATTGAGGGAAATGCCAACTCACACCACCACTCAACTGTTGACTTAATTCTGGCAACAAAGTTTTGTTGGAGGGCAACCAAACATCAACCGGCAAACCAATATTATTACTACTTACCATGTGCAGAAACTGAGCAGTTGACTGAAATGCTGCATGTAAAATCAATGGTTTATAGGGCTTGAATTGACAATTCAACCTTGGTTGCAGACTAGGTATTTGGGTATTATCTGAAATAAAATCAACCGCCATTAAACCCGCCTCTAACTGAAACTTTTGACGGATATTGGTATTAAAGTTTAGATAGCCACTTAATTCATTTGCAAATAAATTTTTAGCGGTCGTAGAAGCATTTACATTGATACTATCTTGATAAGTTGCGCTGTTTCTAAACCAATGGTTGGTATAACTGATGCCAGCTGTTAATTTCGAATTGGGTGAGAGCAAATACTCTAAATGGTATTGACTCATTAGGCTATTTACATAGGTATTATTACTTGAACTGTTTCCTATCTTAACACTACTTGTATCTGAAGTTTTGCTATAACTGTACTCAAAAGCATTCCCAAAACGGTAAGTGGTATTAGCAACACTCAGCCATGCTGAAAGCCTTTGACTCCAAATATGATGGTCGCGAAGGGCAATTAATTGGTTGCCCCAATACACGTTCTGCCTGTCTTTTTGACGAATACTGAATTCGGCATCTTTAGCGCTATAACTGTTCTTAACAAAGACGATGTCTTGACCTAAATAATAGGATAATGAGAGTTGGTGTTTGCGACTGAAATCGTGTTTGATTTTACCATTGATATCATAAAAATAATAACCCGTTTTAAAGGGGTTCAAATCAGATTGATTGGGTATGGCATTGAGCGCACCTCTCAAAACATCAATGTAGGAGCGGCGAGCAGAGACTACAAAAGTAGTTTTCCTGGAAGCGGTTATAGGGCCATCGATACTGACTTTTGAGGCAATCAAACCTATACTGGCTTGAACCTTAATGCGGTTTTTATTACCATCAGTGGTTTTAACATCTAGCACTGAGCTCAAACGACCGCCATATCGGGCATTCATCCCTCCTTTGATTAAACGCACATCCTTTACCACATCTGAGTTGAACACACTGAAGAAACCATAGATATGTGAGGGATTATACAAGGGCACATCGTCTAATAAAATTAAATTTTGATCTGCACTCCCCCCTCTTACATTGACCCCAATGGTGCCATCATTACCAGCACTGACCCCAGGCAACAATTGCAAGCCTTTCATGAGGTCGCTTTCTCCAAATAGCACAGGCAATTGCTTAAGGACTTTCGCATTCAAATGGAAGCCTTCAGTTTGCAATTTGGACTGCGGATCCAGCTTCAAAGTATAAGTATATTTGTAAAGCGTATAATCGTCTTTAAGCGCAACATTCAACTGTAGATTTTGATTTAAAAAAACAGGTTGCTGAGCCACTTGATACCCATTTAAATTGAAAGACAAGTATACAGAATCAGATAGCAATGATAGACTGTAGAAGCCATCGGCATTGCTCAAAGCCGTTTCATTGCCTAAGCGATTAGACACACTGACCCCTATTAATTTTTCACCACTGATCTCGTCTGTTACATAGCCCGAAATGATATAGCGTTTGGCGTTTTTAGGCAATGCTGTGATCACCACCGATTGCCCATACATAATGGCATAAGCCAAATGGTGTTTACTCAAGAGATGGCTTAAAACGGTTTCCAAAGGTTCTGATTTCACCT
>JAURIG010000048.1 GCA_030832905.1 Bacteroidota bacterium | reverse complement strand
AAAGATTCATTAAAGTACTCTGAAAATTATCTGACTTCTTTTTTCCTATCATTACTTTTTATCTCATTAATGAATAATTATACTTTAATGGGTGGATATAATTTAACAAGGCAGTTTTGTGGCTTTTGGTTTGTGTGTTTTTTTCATGTTTTTTTAAGGCATTACAAATCTCAAAAATTACAAATACTATTGCTGTCCTTCATTTCAGTTTTAGTTTTCTTTACCCAGGAAAATGAAATTTTGTGTTTACTGCCTTTTTTAGCGTATAAAACTTTTGAACGTAAACATTTAATTTTTCAAAATTTAGTGTTTTTTATTGTAGGTTTTTCTTTGTCTTTGATGCTGTTTGTCGGTTTGTTTATTTATTGGGGTAATTTATCTGAGTTTATAGTACAGAATTTCACCTTTAATTTAAAAACATATACAAAGCCTATTCCTATAAATATAAGAATGTACGAAATGGGACTACAGGTAATTCAATTATCTAGGCGAGTTTGGGGCATTCCAATAATCTTTGGTTATTCCTTATTTTAAAAGATTATTCAATTAAGACACGCGCAATCTCAATTGTATTATTGTCAGCTTTGTTTTTTGAATTTTATTCATGTACTTTATCTGGAAGAACATATGGTCATTATTTATTGGTGTTTGTCCCTTTGTTGATATATGCAGCTATCATTCATTCAAATTCTTATAATATTAGTAAAAATATAATCAAAATATTCATTTTTTTAATTGTAATTCAGTTCTGTATAGATACCTATAAATACCATAAAGTATGGATCAATTATGCTTGCCCTCAGAATGAAATTTATGAAGAAATTACTTCAGCCATTAAACAAACTGAAATAAAAGATTTTAGTACCTTTTATACTTTTGAAACACCTTACTTAAGAGTAAATTATGAATTAAATACATTGTCTCCTAGCAAATATGTTTATTCTCATTTTAACGACACATTGGTCAATAATATAATATTAAATGATTTAAATCATCACAACACAAAATATGTTTTTTGTTCAGATGTTAAGCTCAATAGCAATAAGAATATAGAGAGATTTATAAATTCTAATTACATGGTAGTTAAATCATTTAAAGTTCAAGAACCTATTCCTACAACACTTAGATTGTATTCTCATAAATAACTAAATATAAATCATTCCCCCTCAAGCCTCCTCGTGTGGCTTTTTTCATTTTAAAAGAACTCTTTTTAAATAGGTTGTTATTTTCTCATCAACATATTTACTGTAAAAGGCACTAAATTCAATAAAAAATAAAATAACTAATAAGGGGCTGATAAATAAGAATGGTTCGAATACATTTGCGTATTTGTGTATCATTAAAACGCCTATGTTTTCATGAATCAAGTATAAGAAATAAGAATATTTACCAATTTTAATTAAAAAGGGTGCTTTTAGGAAATTTAAGATTTTACTGTTATAAACAAAGACACTGAAAAGTACTATCATACCTAATATGAAATAAAAATCTGTAAATGAATTAAAAAGCCCTGATGTGTTGAATGGAGAAATCAATAATAGTTGAATTACAAGAAGGCCTAGTTCATATATTTTAAGTGCTTCTTTATTGTATAATGTATAAAAATATATACCGAAAACAAATAAAGGTAAATACTCAATTAATTTCACAATTATGAATATTGAAGATACCTCAGTTTTTGAGAAATCGGTTTGTCCAAGGATTGTTATACCAATATAACCTATAGTGCTTAGCAAAGACATAAACAGTCTAAATCGCTTTTTAAAAAAGAAGTAGAAAATGCTAGCATAAACATAAAACAAAACCTCAGGCCAAAGACTCCAATAGCTGCCATTAATATATTCAACATCTATACCTACTAATTTAAAAAATCTTGGGGGTATAAATGTAATAGATATCAATAGGTTCTTTAATGAATGACTGTTTGGGATTAACATCTCATTATCCCAAAGGATAAAAACGATATAAGTTAAAATACTGGCAATTAGTAAAGGCGGGAAAAGTCTAATAAATCTTTTTTTCCAGAAATTTATAATACTATCTGTTTTTGTTAAAGTATAATAAATGACAAAACCACTGATAATAAAAAAAAGGTCAACGCCTAAATATCCTTTGCTAAAATAGGCGTATTTAGAACCATAAGGCAAGTAATTCCCTTGTGCCCATCTATTAAAAAGATGAAACAACATCACAGATAAAATAGATATTGCCCTAAAGCTATCTAGGAGTTCAATTCGGTCACTATGGATTTCTGCTTTTTTCATTCTACCCCCTGTCCAATACCAAATGTATGCCCAGGGCTTCTATGCTAATGTCTATGCGGTTTTTGCCGATGTTAGAGACGGTACCTGTGTGGCCTTTAAACGGGCCTTTTTGTAATTCTAGGGTTTGGCCTGGGCTGACGTGTTGTATGTCGTAGGCTACTATGCTGTATTTTAAACTGTCTTTCAGTAGTGCAATTTCAGCGTCTCTTACAACAGCCGGTTTACCTTGGTAAAACAAATAGTGCAAGGCGCCTTCTACTCTAAACACTAAAGCGCGTTCGGCATCTGTGCAATGCACAAACACATACGAACTGATCAAAGGTTGTTCTACTTTTTTAACCCGATCGCTCCACTGTTTTTTTTGAATAATGGTTGGGCAATACGCCTCAATGCCCAAGGCATTTAATTTCTCAGCAATCTTTTTTTCGTGGCGGGGTTTGGTATAAAGCGCAAACCAAACACGGGGTTCTAATGGGTTTGAAGGACTCATGCTACCGCGTGTTGTTCGTGAGCCTTTCTGGCCTCATTGCTCTGTTCTATGGCTTTTAACAGCTGTTCTAAGGCTGGTTTAACTTGCTCTCTAGGAAGCTTATCCAAATCAGTCATAAAGGCTTTGTATAAAGTCTCTACACACTCAAAGCACACCAATTTTTCTTCGCAAATTAAAATCTTAGGGTTGTGGGTAGGCAAATCCTTAGCCTTATCATAAATCAACTCCTCGTACATTTTTTCGCCTGGTCTTAAACCAGAAAACTCAATTTGAATGTCTTTGCCACTCATCTGAATAAGGGTCTTAGCCAAATCATAAATCTTAACTGGTTGGCCCATATCAAATACAAAAAACTCACCGCCTTTGCCCATTACAGAAGCATCTAAAACCAATGATGCCGCTTCGTGTATGGTCATAAAATAACGGGTCATTTCAGGGTGAGTAATGGTAATTGGTCCACCGCTCTTAATCTGCTTATCAAAAATGGTCAGTACAGAACCATTGCTGCGCAAAACATTGCCAAAACGGGTGTTAATAATCTTAGTGCAAAAATCATTGTTGGCTTTAACCATGCTAAAGTAAGCATTCAAATACAGCTCACTCAAACGTTTGCTCATGCCCATAATGCCCACAGGGTTCACAGCCTTGTCTGTAGACACATATACAAACTTCTTCGCCTTGAATTCAACTGCTAATTCAGCCATCAAAACACTCGCTTTCACGTTTACCAATAAGGCTTGGCGAGGGTTCAATTCCATTAAGGGCACATGTTTGTAGGCTGCCACATGGTATATATAATCTGGGTGAGATTGCTCAAACACGTTGCGCATGCATACCTCGTCTAATACATCAGAAATAACAAACTCTACACAGGCTGCATTGGCATTGTTTTTCAATTCCAATTGGAAATCATGCATAGGGGTTTCAGCATTGTCAATCACGATTAAGCGCTTTGGCTTAAACTGTATCAACTGCCTCACCAATTCGCTGCCAATAGAACCAGCACCGCCAGTTACCAGCACCACTTGGTTGTTTAAGGCTGGTTGCAAATGGCTATAATCAATTAAGATTTGAGAACGCTTCAACAATTCTTCGTTGCTGATTTCAGCCACGGCATCACGATTGTTAACCATTTCTTGCTTATGAGCATCCAGCTTAAAGATCTTTACTTGGCGTTTGCGGGCATTGTTTAAAAACTCGGTAATGTTTTTGTCTAACAAAGCCTCATCTGAAATTAATATCGCTCTGAATTTAAGCGTTCTTAACAATTCCAATGAACTCATAGTGCGGCCATCGTAAATATAATGATTGCCAATTTTTAAGCCAATTTTATTGCTTTCAGAACTTACAAAACCAATAATATTAAAAGGACTGCGTTCTTGTGCGGCTAATGCCAATGCATAGTTTACAGCATTGTGATCGGTGCCAATTACAAGTGTGCGCATGGCTTCTTTGCTCACCTCATTCACAAAAGCCAAATAGGATTTCGCTACGGCTCTAAATAAAAACAGCGCTTGGAAGGAGATCAATGAGCGCAACACAAGTGCTAAGTCAACAAATATTTTTTGCTGCGAAAATACCGCCTGAATATGATCGGTAACTATCAAAGAAGAAGTGCCTAAAATAAACACCTTTAATAAGACAATGATCTCGTCTAAATTCGAATAACGGATTACAATTTTGTGGGCGCCTCTGGCTACAATAAACAAAACATGCACCAATACAAAAATTGAAATTTTAACGTAGGGTGGGATTTGGTTAGAACCTAAATGGTATTTGGTCAATATCAATTCTTGAACAAAAAAACAGGCGGTTGTGATGAGTATAATATCACATATCAAAATGAACCACGAAGGTAAAATAGGCACCTTGGGCAATCTGTGGTATACTTTAACCAGAAATTGTTTCATTTGTTTTCTGTTCTAATCTATTTGACGGCAAACAACCCTAAAGGGTTGCATTGACTTGCAATTTTTTTTTTTGGTTTGCGAATATACGCTCAATTATCAAAAATAAAAAGCATAATCACAATGGATTTTCTTTCGTTAAAACGCCTAATTATAAGCGTTTAGAGTAGTTTACAAAGCACTTAAAGGAAAGGTATCTTTGGGTACAAAAACACCTTTTTCGTTTCGAGTTACTGTGCAACATTCCTGCAAAGGATCGTGCTCAAAAAACAACACATATTCCTTTTCAACTGCTTCTTCCAAAAATAATTGGCGGTCGCGCATGCTTTCTAAAGGCTTAATGTCATAGGCCATTACATAATTCACAGGCAGGTGGCTAAGAGAGGGAATAAGGTCTGCACAAAAAACAACGGTTTTGCCTTTGTAAGGGATTTGAGGCAGCATCATGGCCTCAGTATGTCCGCTTACTTGGCGCATAAACACCTCAGGGTGGAGGTCATAATGGTCTTTGATAAACTTTAATTGTCCGCTTTCTTGAATGGGCACTATGTTCTCATTTAAGAAACTGGCTTTCTCTCTTGGGTTGCTGTTCAAGGCATGGGCCCAATGGGTTTCATTGCTCCAGTAATGGGCGTTTTTAAAAGCAGTTTGGTATTTGGTTCTGTCATTGTTCCAAGCTATACTGCCGCCGCAATGGTCAAAGTGCAAGTGGCTTAATACCACATCTGTTATATCATCTCTATGGAAGCCTAGGGCTTGTAAAGACTGGTCTAAGGTATCGTTGCCATTCAAGTGGTAAAACGAAAAGAATTTATCAGACTGTTTGTCGCCAATGCCATTGTCAATTAAGATTAAACGTTTGCCGTCTTCAATCAATAAACAACGCATGGCCCAATTGCAGAGGTTGTTGTCGTCAGCAGGATTGAGTTTGTTCCATATACTCTTAGGTACAACGCCATACATAGCGCCGCCATCGAGTTTAAAAAAGCCGGTATTGATGGTATGTAAATTCATAGGGATTCTTATTTCAAAGGTAAGGTTTAGGCAATTGAAAAACAATATAGATACTTGTTAAACAACACATTAGCTTTTAAGGATAGGTAGCTCAAATCTTTGTTCAAAAAAAATTGTCATTGCCAAGCAATTCACTTAATTTCGCCCCACGTAAAAATCTTTAGAATATGAAATTCGATATCATCGTTGTTGGCAGTGGACCAGGTGGCTATGTAGCTGCAATCCGTGCCTCTCAATTGGGTAAAAATGTTGCCATTGTTGAAAAGGCAGAATTGGGTGGCATTTGCTTAAATTGGGGTTGTATACCTACCAAAGCCCTATTAAAGTCTGCTCAAGTATTTGAATATTTGAAACACAGTGCCGATTACGGTATTACTGTTAAAGACAGCTCTGCTGACTTTGAAGCCATTGTTAAACGCAGCCGTGGTGTAGCGTCTAACATGAGCAAAGGCATTGAGTTCTTAATGAAGAAGAACAAAATCACTGTAATCAAAGGCGCCGCTAAATTAACCGCTCCTAAAAAAGTAGAGGTTGATACCGACGGTAAAAAAGAGATCCACGAAGCTGATCATATCATTTTGGCCACTGGTGCTCGCAGCCGTGAATTACCAGGCGTTAAACAAGATGGTAAAAAAATCATTGGTTACCGAGAAGCCATGGTGTTGCCAAAACAACCTAAATCAATGGTGGTTATAGGATCTGGTGCCATCGGTATGGAGTTCGCTTATTTCTACAGCACACTAGGGACTAAAGTCACTATAGTAGAATTCATGAACCGCATATTGCCTGTTGAAGACGAAGAAGTATCAAAGGCTATGGAAAAGATCTACAAAAAGAACGGTGTTGAAATCATGACAGAAAGCGCTGTTGAGAACGTAGATACTGCCGGTGCAGGTTGCAAAGTCAACGTTAAAACCAAAACAGGTAATGTTACTTTAGAAGCTGACATCGTATTGTCTGCTGCAGGTGTTGTTACCAACTTAGAAAACTTAGGTTTAGAAACCTTAGGCGTTAAAACCGATAAAGGTAAAATTGTGGTAGATGACCACTACAAAACCAATGTAGCCGGTGTATATGCTATTGGTGATATTGTACACGGCCCTGCTTTAGCCCACGTGGCCAGTGCAGAAGGTATTATTTGTGTTGAAGCCATTGCTGGTTTAAAACCACATGCTTTAAACTACAACAATATCCCAGGTTGTACTTATACCCATCCTGAAGTAGCCTCAGTAGGTTTAACTGAAGCTCAAGCCAAAGAAAAAGGCTATGACATTAAAGTAGGTAAATTCCCATTCTCAGCCAGTGGTAAAGCGTCAGCATCAGGCCATAAAGATGGTTTTGTAAAAGTGATTTTTGATGCGAAATACGGCGAATGGTTAGGTTGTCATATGATTGGTGAAGGCGTTACAGACATGATTGCAGAAGCAGTGGTGGCTCGTAACTTAGAAACCACAGGTCATGAAATCATCAAATCTGTGCACCCGCATCCAACCATGAGTGAAGCCATTATGGAAGCAGTTGCTCAAGCCTATAACGAGTGCATACACTTGTAAGCCAAGTATAAACTATAGACTAAAACCCTGTGTACAAAATACACGGGGTTTTGTTTTTTTACACCCTTTGTCGAGTGTATCTTTGCTCTGTTCATGAACACAACCTCCACCCTCCAACAATTGCTCAAAGAGCGTATACTCATTATTGATGGCGCCATGGGAACCATGATTCAAACCTATGGTTTAGATGAAGCCCAATACCGCGGAGAGCGATTTAAAGACATTCAACAATTGGTTAAAGGCAACAACGATTTGTTGGTCTTAACTCAACCACAAATCATATCAGACATTCACAAAGCCTTTTTAGAAGCTGGTGCAGACATTATTGAAACCAATACCTTTAATGCGCAAGCCATTTCTATGGAAGACTATCGCATGCAAGACCTTGTGCATGAAATCAATTTAAAGGCTGCTCAAATTGCGCGTCAAGCAGCAGATGAGTACACCGCTAAAACACCAGATAAACCAAGGTTTGTAGCAGGCGCGGTGGGGCCAACCAATCGCACAGCGTCTATGAGCCCTGACGTTAACAACCCAGGCTTTAGAGCCGTTACCTTTGAGCAATTGTGCCAAGCCTATACAGCGCAAATACTGGCCCTGATTGAAGGGGGCGTTGATCTCATATTAATTGAAACCATTTTTGATACCTTGAATGCTAAAGCCGCTTTGTTTGCGGTGAATACCATTAAGGCTGAGCGCCAATTGGATTTGCCGGTCATGCTATCAGGCACAATAACTGATGCCTCAGGCAGAACCTTAAGTGGTCAAACCCCTGAAGCCTTTTGGCATTCTCTAGCCCATGGCGATATTCTGAGCATTGGGTTTAACTGTGCCTTGGGGGCCAAAGACATGATCCCTTACATTCACAGCTTACATGAACTGGCTTGGGTGTATGTAACAGCCTACCCGAATGCCGGTTTACCAAATGAGTTTGGGCAATACGATGAGTCGCCTGAAGCCATGGCCAAAGTGATTGAATCCATGATGGCAGATGGTATGGTGAATATGGTGGGTGGCTGTTGTGGTACCTCACCAGCGCACATTAAAGCCATAGCCGATAAGGCCAAACAATACGCTCCTAGAGAATTGCCTCAATTAACTGTTTAAGCCATGTTAAAGTCTTTTGCTAAACTGACTTCTGTATTGTGTCATCCACTGTTGTTAATGAACTTTGGATTGTTCTCAATTATGTTTTGGCACCCTTATTTTGTTAGTAAATTTTTCGAGACACAATTCTATACCATCTCGATGTTTGTGTCGATTAATACCTTAATCTTACCCATGTTGAGTGTGTATTTGCTCAAACGATTTGGGCTCATTGATGATTTTGCTATGAGCAATCCCAAACAGCGTTTATTGCCTTATAGCATCATGATTGGCATAGTAGGATTAACCATGTTTCAATTGTATAAAATTGATTATGCAGGTTTGCCGATGTGGTTTATGGGCGCTTGTGCCATCAGTTTAATGGCCAATGTTTTGATCAATCTGAAATTCACCATCAGTACCCATGGAATTGGTACAGGTGGTCTTGTGGCTTTGTATGCCTATATTAGTTACACAGAGCATTTGCTGCTCTTTAAACTACTCTTAATTGGTTTTGTATTGGTGTCTGGTATAGTCATGTGGGCCCGTTTGTATTTACAAGCCCACACTGAAAAAGAAGTCTATACTGGTTTTTTGCTAGGGTTTGCAACCACTAGCTTGGTTTTATTAGGCTTATAAACAAGCTTTGTAACGCTTGCTTACTTCTTCCCAATTGATAATGCTAAAGAAAGCAGAAATGTAATCAGGTCTGCGGTTTTGGTAATGCAAGTAATAAGCATGTTCCCAAACATCTAAACCTAAAATGGGGCTGCCTTTTTCTATGCCTTCAATGTCCATTAATGGATTGTCTTGGTTGGCTGTACTGCTCACAAATAATTTGCCATTGGCAACCGATAACCAAGCCCAACCACTGCCGAAACGCGTTGCAGCAGCTTTGCTAAAAGCCTCTTTAAAAGCATCAAACCCACCTAAGTCGCGGTCAATAGCTTCTGCTAAAGCACCTTGTGGCATGGTGTTTTGTGTTGGGTTCAAAATGGTCCAAAACAAACTGTGGTTGAAATGCCCACCACCATTGTTTCTAACTGCAGCTGGGTATTTGCTAATGTTTTGGCAAAGGGCTTCAAGGCTTAATTGTTCTGCCTCTGTGCCAGCAATTGCTGCATTTAAATTGGTAACATAAGCATTGTGGTGTTTGCTGTGGTGTATTTCCATCGTACGTGCGTCAATAACGCTTTCCAACGCATTGTATGCGTATGGTAATTCAGGGAGTGTATGTGCCATAAGATTTTTAAATTTTAATGCAAATTTAGGGATTTTTGGGGAAAAGGGGAAAAGGGGATAGGGTATAGGGTATAGGGGTTAGGGTCTAGGTTATAGTTTATTCGTCTCGAGGGTGTTCTTCACCCTCGAGTTAAATCTTGAATACATGCACTCAGGCTATGCTAACGCAATTCACGTTCGAGGTGAAGAACACCTCGAACACATAACTAAATTTTAACCGCTTAACCCCGAGGGGGTGAAACAATAATCACCCGACAGGGCAGCTCAATAAAAACAAAAAGAAAACCCCGGAGGGGTGACACAATAGTGAGAGTGAAAGCGCAGGGTATAGGGTTTAGGGTCTAGGGTATAGTGGGGGGATTGGTTAATGGTTATTGTGTTTGGTGTGTTCTTCACACCAAACGAGTATCGTGATGTCATCAACCATATTAATAACCTATCTCTATTCCACCTTCAGCTAATGCTTTCGGCGGAAGCATTCGAAGAACGATTGATTCGGCGTCCTCGCCAACCAATCCAATCTATTTCACCCTCGAGACAAACAAATTTCCGCTCTCACACTCATTGCATCCTCCGAATCTTTAGAGGAGGAGGACTCTCACTCTGACTATTCCCTATACCCTAAACCCTAACCCCTATCGCTTGAACTTTGGCTCAATTTTTGCTGCAAATAGGGCACGGCAAAACCTTTTGTGGGCTTGATTTGTTAAGGGAATAAAACCTTATATTTGCAACCTTTAAGGCATTTGCCCAGTCTAAACAAATACAATGAGACAGCTTAAAATATCAAAACAGTTTACCAATCGTGAAAACAAATCTTTAGACAAGTATCTGAACGAGATCTCTAAAGTGCAAATGATCGATGCCCAAGAAGAAGTAGAATTGGCAAGAAGAATCAGAGAAGGCGACCAAGCCGCTTTAGAGCGTTTGGTAAATGCTAACCTAAGATTCGTGGTGTCTGTTAGTAAGCAATACCAAAACCAAGGTTTAACACTTGGTGACTTAATCAACGAAGGTAATTTAGGTTTAATCAAAGCGGCTAAGCGTTTTGATGAAACCCGTGGTTTCAAATTCATTTCTTACGCAGTATGGTGGATCCGTCAGTCTATTTTACAGGCTTTGGCAGACCAATCTCGTATTGTGCGTTTGCCTTTGAACAAAGTAGGTTCAATTGGAAGAATCAGTGCAGCCGCCGCAAAATTGGAACAAGAATTCGAACGTGAACCAACCGCTGAGGAAATTGCAACGGTATTGGAAATTCCAATCATTGAAGTAGAAAATGCCTTAAAGAGCAGTGGTAGACACTTATCCATTGATGCGCCATTGACTGAAGGTGAAGACAACACCTTATTAGGGGTATTGGATAACAATGATGAGCCTAATCCAGATGTGCCTTTAATGAACGAATCGCTTCAGAAAGAGATCAACCGCGTTATCTCAACTTTGTCTGAAAAAGAACGCGATGTATTGCGTTACTATTACGGCTTAGATGGTGGTCCAGCTCATACTTTAGAAGACATTTCTGAGAAGGTAGGCTTAACCAGAGAGCGTGTGCGTCAGATCAAAGAAAAAGCCCTCAGACGTTTGCGCAAATCGTCTAAGAGCAAGATCTTAAAAACCTATTTGGGGTAATTTTAAAATTGAATTACAATATACTCAAGGGAGCCAAGTGCTCCCTTTTTTTTGCATTAAATTGGTCGATTGTGCTTACTAACAAAGTCATAAAATTGAGGCAATATTCTGGAGATATTGCCTTTTTAATTTTGAAACTAAAACATGCGTAGATTATTACATTTTATTCCAGTTGCGCTCTTTAATTGGTCTAACCCGTTTAAGCAATTTAGACCACTATGAAACGTTCAGTTGATATTGCCGTAATTTCAGACGTGCACTTGGGAACATTCGGTTGTAGAGCAACAGAATTGTTACACTATTTAAAACAAATAGAACCCAATACCCTCATTTTAAACGGCGACATTATCGATATCTGGCAGTTTTCTAAAAACTACTTTCCCAAATCCCATATGAAAGTGCTTAGGTATATTCTCAAAATGGCCATGAATGGCACTAAGGTGGTATACATAACAGGCAATCATGATGAGTTGTTGCGCAAGTTTGTAGGCATGCATTTCGGTAACATTGAATTGTGTAACCAATACGAAGTTGAAGTGAATGGTCAAAAAACATTGTTCTTCCATGGCGATGTGTTTGACTTAAGTATTCAACATGCTAAATGGTTGGCCAAGCTTGGTGGCAAAGGCTATGACGTACTCATACTTCTCAATACCTTCATCAATTTCATTTCAGAAAAATTAGGCGGTAAAAGGGTGTCATTGTCTAAAAAGATCAAGAACAGTGTAAAGCAGGCGGTATCTTTCATTAATAACTTCGAAGTAGCCGCTGCAGAATACGCCTCTAAGGTTAATGCCAATGTGGTGGTTTGTGGTCATATTCACCATCCCGCAGATAAAATTATTGAAACTGGCACTTCATCAGTGCGCTATCTCAATTCAGGAGATTGGATTGAAAACTTAAGTGCCCTAGAATACCACGACGGCATTTGGCAAACCATACATGTTAATGAGGTTCACGATTTAGATCAACAACATTCAGAGCTAGAAGAGCCGGTGGCTATTGATTTGCTCAAAGAATTTCAATTGGCTAAATGAGGCAAAACCAGCTCGCCAAAGACCTTGTTTGGGGCGTTGCTATTTCTGCTGCTCAAACTGAATCTGGCTCCTCTGCAGATCCGAAAGGCAAAAGTATATGGGATGAGTTTTGCAGTAAAAATACCGCTTGGTTTGGGCATCAATCGCCCATTAAAAACAACGACCACATAGCAGAATCTGCTGATTTTTTTACCCACTATGAAGCAGACATTGATCTGATTAAAAAATTAGGGTTCACTGAATTCAGGTTCAGTATTGCTTGGGCCAGAGTCATGCCAGATGGCAAGCAAATCGATCCTGAAGGCATAGCCTTTTATCAGAAAGTGGTAGCCTATTGTTTATCCAAACAAATTACACCTTGGATCACCCTCTACCATTGGGATTTGCCTGCTGCCTTACAAACCTATGGGGGGTGGTCTAATCGTCAAATCATTGCCGATTTTTTAAACTATGTGAAGTACGTTGTAAGTGCCTTGCCTGAAGTGAAACATTGGATCATTCTCAATGAGCCTTCTGTTTTTTTAGGCGCTGGTTATTTATTGGGTATTCACGCCCCTGGGGTAAAAAATTTTCGTAAAATGTTGGCAGGCACCCACCATGCCATGCTTTGTATCGCTGAAGCGTTTAAAGCCATCAAGCACATACAGCCCGATAGCCAAGTGGGTTCTTCATTCTCTTTTACCCATATTGAGTCTTACAGTCATCATCCTAAAGACATCAAAGCTGCCAAGTTAGCAGATTGCTTGATCAACCGTTTGTTTATTGAGCCCTTGTTGGGTTTGTCTTATCCTTTTGAAGACTACAAAGCGCTTAAAGCCATAAAGCCATTCATTCAACCTGGCGATCTTGAAAATTTGGCAACACCCCTTGATTTTATAGGCATTCAAACCTACACCCGTGAGGTGTTTAAACACAATCCCTTCAATTTTATTTTGCCCATAAAACACATTCCTGCGCATGAGAGGAGTTTAGACCTAAGTGCTACCAATTGGGAGATGTATCCTGAAAGTTTGTACCAATGCATTATGAAGGTGCATGCCTATGGTTTAGGGGCCGCCTTGTACATCACAGAAAATGGGGTAGCCTTTAAAGATGAACCGATTTTTGAACGGGTGCATGATTATCCAAGAATTCACTACTATAAAATGCACATAAATGAAGTGCTGAGGGCTAAGCAAAATGGTGCCAATGTAAAGGGGTATTTTGCCTGGAGTTTACTTGATAATTTTGAATGGGCAGAAGGGTATGAGCCAAGATTTGGTTTAGTATATGTAGATTTTAAAACCAAACAACGCCTGCTTAAAGACTCTGCTTATTGGTTTCAAAAGTGGTTAAAATCTTTGCGTCCGATGCTTGATTCTAATTAGAAAATTGTGTGAACAAGTTGAGCATTTTTGACTGCTGAAAACTTGAAGCAATATTCGTTTTTTAGTCTTACTTTTGCGCTCACAATCAAATCTGCTTTTTACATGAAATTATTCACTGGTCAAACCGACATTTTTGCCAACCGTCACA
>JAURIG010000047.1 GCA_030832905.1 Bacteroidota bacterium | reverse complement strand
TTGATGAAATTAACCATAAAGCTAGTTACGGTATCAGTAGGCAAGCTGCCTGTGGTTATGTTGGTGCTATTAGACTCTTTTTTACAAGCATTAATGCTGATTAAAGTCAAAGCAAAACCTAAAAAGAAAGCAAAACGAGTAGTCATGGGTTTAATTTAAACCACAAAGTTAAAAGAAAAAACTTGTATGGGCAAAGGGATTGGCAGATGGGCTTTTATTCGGCTTCAGCTTCAACTGCTTCCACTTGAGGCACCATGCGTTTAAGCAAGTTTTCAATGCCTGATTTCAAAGTGAAAGTTGATGAAGGACAACCGCTGCAGCTGCCTTTCATTACCACAGTTACAACACCTTCTTTAAACGATTTGAAGCTAATGGCACCGCCATCCATTTCAACCGCAGGCTTAACGTGATCATCCAATAATTTGATGATTTTTTGTTCAATTTCGCCAGCTTCTTCAGGACTGATGGCTCTGTTTTTAGTCAGAATAGGTTTGCCAGCTTCTAAATAGTTTTTGATGAATTCTCTAACTGTTGGAATGTGTTCCGCCCATTGTTCATCAGGCAATTTGGTAATCGATACAAAATTGTTCATGATGAATACGCCGTTGGTAAATTTGAATTGTTCAAACAACTCTACCGCTAATGGCGACAAACCTTCAGCTTTGTCTTTGGTTCTGAAGTCAATGCTGTCATTAGGTAAAATCATTTTGCTGACAACAAATTTCATGCTATCTGGGTTAGGGGTAGCTTCTGCGTATATGGTTACAAAATCACTCATCGTTAATCTTATTTAGAATTATTCTACAAAACTAAGCATAAGAATTGTAAAATGGTATAGGTTTACTTGATTCAGCCGAAATTAAAATCTATACCTCACCACAAAAGCGCAAGGGCTTCTTTGGCTTGGTTAGCTGCTAACAAGGTTTTGGCTGCTTCAATGGCATCTTGCCCTTCGTATTTATTTTTGAGTTCGTACATGAATTCTGCATCAGGCACTGCTTCCAAATTGCCCAATTTACCCAATTCATTGCCGGTTAATCGGTGGCTGTTTTTAATGTGATCAGGTAATGCATCAACACCAATACCACATACAGTAAGTGGTTTAACCAATTCAAACAATGCTTCGCCATTGGCCCTACAATACCAATCGCCACCCATACGCGCCACCAAATCAATTTTGTTTTGATCTATATTGCCTTGCTCATTCATAAAGGCTTCATTCACATGTATTTTTTTGACTTGGCAAATGATCAGATTGCCTGCACCACCTTGTTGACCCAACTCAATAACCTGATTCACATGACACTCAAATTGCACAGGGCTTTCTTTAACCCTAAAGGGCGCTACCGTTTCGGAGGTTATAGGGGTAAAACCTGCTTTAATAAATTCATCAACCCCTTTGGCGTATGGCGAACTGGCCAAAGACATTTGCTCCACCATGGCGTAATTGACAATGTTAATGACCACTTCAGGCACCTCTAAGACATTCTGATAGGTGTGTTTTGATTCACCTGTTCTGCCACTTCTGGCTGGCGAAAACACCAAAATGGGAGGCGCCGCACTGAACACATTAAAAAAACTAAAAGGCGCTAAATTTCTATTGCCTTGAGCATCAATGGTACTGGCAAAACAGATTGGTCTTGGCCCAACGCTGCCCAAGAGTAATTGATGCATTTTTTGTGTGCTGAGTTCGTCTGCTGAAAAACTGATCATGTGGCAAAGTTACACAATTGCTCATTAACCCTGTATCATGATTCTGCGATTATCGAACAGCTCGTTTGGCATACTAAACAATGGGTAAAATTGTATCTTTGCAGTACTTCATGGCAAAAGTTGTAGTAGGTTTAAGTGGTGGCGTAGATTCATCTGTGGCGGCATACTTGTTAAAAGAACAAGGCCACGAGGTGATTGGTATGTTCATGAAAAACTGGCACGACACCTCTGTTACCATCAGTGATGAATGCCCTTGGATAGACGATAGCAACGACGCCATGTTGGTGGCAGATAGCTTAGGCATTCCGTTCCAAACAATTGATTTGAGTGAAGCCTATAAGCAACGCATAGTTGACTACATGTTTGCTGAATATGAGGCTGGTAGAACGCCCAATCCAGATGTATTATGCAACCGCGAAATTAAGTTTGATGTGTTTTTAAAAGCTGCTATGCAGTTAGGGGCTGATTTTGTTGCGACTGGACACTATTGCAGAAAAGCTCAAATAGAAAAAGATGGTCAAACCATTTATCAGCTATTGGCCGGTAAAGACCCAAACAAAGACCAAAGTTATTTTTTGTGTCAGGTGAGCCAAGCACAGCTGGCTAAAGCATTGTTTCCTATTGGTGAATTATTAAAACCTGAAGTGAGAGCAATTGCCCATAAAATTGGGTTAACTACAGCAGATAAAAAAGATTCTCAAGGATTGTGTTTTGTTGGCAAAGTCAGATTACCTGAATTTTTACAACAGCAATTGTTGCCTAAAAAAGGACAGATCATAGAGATTCCTGCTCATTCAAAATTATACGATCAAAGTGTTTGGCAATCTGAAAATTTAACTGAACTCTGTGCTGAAATCCGTTACCAAGAGAGCGATGGTAAAGTTGTAGGTGAACACAATGGCGCGCATTACTATACAGTAGGACAACGCAAAGGTTTGAACATTGGTGGCAAGGCAGAGGGCATGTTTGTTTTGGCCACAGATACTCAAACCAATACCATTTATGTGGGTATGGGTGATCACCATCCGGGCTTACAAAGAAAGGGATTGTTTATTCCCAAAAACGATGCCCATTGGATCAGACCAGATTTGATTTTAGCAGACCAACAAAGTGCTGAATATTTACTCAGAATACGCTACAGACAAGCTTTGGTGCCTGCTGTTTTGCATGCAAGACCAGAAGGTTTGTATGTGGTATTTAACGCGCCTGTTAAAGCGGTTGCCAAAGGGCAGTTTGCCGCTTGGTATGACGGCGAAGAGTTAATCGGTAGTGGCGTAATTCAATAAGCCTTATTCGCAATATTTCTTGCAGAAATTTTCCCATTCTTCATCTGGAACATACTGCAGTTTTGGTGTTTTCCAATTGCCTGTAAATAAGTTTGATTTCAACTCGCTGCCTTTGCCAATCCATGCATAGCGTTTACCACCTACTAATTTGTAAGCCATGAATACGTGAGATTTGTATTGTTTCTTATCGCTTTTGTTGATGGCAGGTTCAAGTATGCTGTTTTTACCTTTATTGGCAATGAATTTAGCCGTTTGGGCTTTGTTCTCATCTTGAGCACCCCAAACCAATAAAGCACCATTGTATTTTTTAACTTTAACTTTTACATGTTTGCCATTGGCTTCTTCTCCTATTTCAACTTCTTCATCCGTAACAACTTCTGAAGCCTTAGCGCCTTTTTCAAGAGGGGTTAATTCAACTAAGCTATAAAACCCACTGAATGGGGCTTCAAAGATCCAATAGTCGCAATTGGCTAAGCCTTGACAAGCATCATTAAATACTGGCTTACTGGTCCAATTCAAAAAATTATCTTTTTTAGTTTCTGCTGGTAAGATAGCATATTGTTTGCCTTCATGGGCTGGGAATTTACTCTTAGGAATCATGATTAAGATTTTGTTTTTCTTCATCATGATCATATCTGCTGTATCATTTTTTTGTGACACGTTAAAGTCAATGAACTTGACCAATTCGCCACTGTATTTTTGGATAGCAGGGATTTTGCCCACACCAGGGAGCATAAAGCTATTGCAGAAATTTAAGAATTCGTTAGGGTATAAATCATCTAATACTTGAATGTAAGTGCTTGCTGCATCTTGTTTTTTGTAGCAGGCATCATTGAGTACAACTATGCTTTTGTCTTTGCCATATTTGGCCAAAAGGTCTTTACTGCTTGGTACTTGAACACCGCCAAAAGGATCAGTTGAGCAATAGCAACTAGGCCATTTCTTTTCAACGTTTAAGTATTGGTTGATGTCTTTGCTGGCAAATGCTTGCAGATCGACTGTATTGCCTTGAGCATTGTTACAAGTACTGCCAGTATTCTCAACGGCAATGTTGCAGGCTTTCCAACTCATGCCTTTGGCTTTGTCTTCAACACCTTTGTACAATTGATAATCTGACTCTTTATTGATTTTTGGCAATCTAAAATACAGTTCTTTTGTTGGTTTAAGTGCCTTGCCTCTGTAAGTGGCAGTTAATTTTACTATACCATTGCTGAGCATGTTATTGCCTGACTCATCCTTAAAAGCCCATTTCAGTTTTTTAATGTCTTCTGCTTGGCTTAAGTACTCCAATTTGAATTGTACTTCGTCGTTATTAAAACCATCGAAAGTATTGGCTTTTATGGTCACAGAAGCGCAACCATTGTAGATGGTGGTATCTCTGTCTGGTCTGGCCATAACGATTACCACATCAACACGGCGCATTTCGTTCAAATCAGCTTCTTTACCAGATACTTTTTCGCCTAAACTGGCGGTAGCCACTTTTGATTTTAAGGCCATAAGTCCTTTGCCTAAAATGTAATTAGCTACTGTATCTGTACGTTTATTAGACAACTCAAGGTTAGCTTCTGCATCACCAGTTGTATCTGCATAGCCATTGATTTGAATACGGCGCAAATTGACGCCTTTGCTTAATACTTTAACCACTGAATCTAAGACCAAATAATCATTGGTTTTAATTTTAGATTGGTTGACATCAAAATACACGCTGAACTTTTGTTGAATAGCGTTTTTGTCTTTGTTATTGTCTTTGGTTTGAGCCAATACAGGCTGAGCAAGTAAAATGATTAAGGCAAAAAGCGCAGTCATTTTAGAAAGGACATTTTTCATACTAGGCAAAAGTATTGATTTATGCCTGCATAATAAAATATTTACCCTAGGTAAAAGCAGTAAAATATTGACAAAGTATCAAGACTTTGTTTAAGGCAATAATCTGCCGTACATTCTTGGGAATGGAATGCTCTCTCTAACGTGCTTAAGCTGGCACAACCAAGTGACTAAACGCTCAAGACCTAAACCGAAACCAGCATGCGGTACACTGCCGTATTTTCTGAGGTCTAAATACCATTCAAAAGCTTCCATTGGCAATTCATGCTCAATGATTTTATCTCTTAGTTTTTGTTCGTCGGTTTCACGTTCTCCTCCGCCCACAATTTCGCCATAACCTTCTGGTGCCAATACATCTACACCTCTCGCAAAACGCTCGTCTTCTGGGTTGCGCTTCAAATAGAAAGCTTTAACCGCATGTGGCCAATCATACACCATAATTGGGCTGTTGTATAATCTGGTAATTACGGTTTCGTCGCTACCACCAAAGTCATTGCCATATTCGAAGTTTTTAGCGCTTTGTATCCATTGTGGAATATTGCGTTGTTGTTCTTCTAAGTCTTTTAATTCGTTTTTAAGGGCAGCAATTTTTGTTTGATTGAAATTGATTTCGCCTTTTTTCATGCCGGGAACAGCAATCTTAGCCTCTCTCTCTTCAATTTCTTTAGTATGAGCAGCAATAGTGGCTTCTACCTCTTGCAATGCAGCTTCAAGTGATTTAATACTGTTTTGACCATTCACGTCTTTTTCCCCTTTAATGATCGCTACTGCTTCATCATAGGTTAAACGCGGGAATTTGTGCAAGCTGCTTTCAAGGACTGCGGTGTCTCTGCCAATTACCTTCAATTCATTTTGACAGTTGTCAAGCACAGCTTTGATCACATATTGCAAGAAGCCTTCGATCAAGTCCATGTTTTGATGAATGTCCATGAAGGCAACTTCTGGTTCTATCATCCAAAATTCTGATAAATGTCTGCGGGTTTTGCTTTTTTCAGCTCTGAAAGTAGGGCCGAAAGTGTAAATCTTACCAAAAGCCATGGCCATTGCCTCGCCATATAATTGACCTGATTGACTCAAGTAGGCTGGGTCGCCATAAAAATCAGTTTCAAACAAGTTGGTGGTACCCTCACAAGCATTACCTGTAAAAATAGGGGCATCCATTTGAACAAAACCTTCTTTTTGAAAGAATTGGTGTATGCTAAAAATAATGGTGTTTCTGACGCGCATGATGGCCCATTGGCGTTGGCTTCTCAACCATAAATGGCGTTTGTCCATTAAGAAATCTATACCATGCTCTTTTTTAGCAATTGGGTATTCTTCTGCAAATTGTATCACTTTTAAATCCGTGATTTGGATTTCGTAACCACCAATTTGACGGTCGTCTTTAACAACAGTTCCGCTGATCTCTGCGGCACTCTCTAAACTTAACTTACCAGCATTAGCGAATGCTTCAGCAGATATTTTTTGCTCATCGGCAACGCACTGACACATTCCACTGCCATCGCGTAGGTTTATAAATACAAGTCCTTTGCTGTCTCTACGGTTAGCTACCCAACCTTTTAAAACAACCACTTGCCCTTCAAATTTCGATAAATCTTGTATGTACATTTTAACGAGTTTTCTTTAAATAAAATGCAAAATTAGTTTACTTTGCACATAATTTCAGTATTTAAGAGAAAATTTCATAATGCTAAAGCAAAGCCTCAGTCAAAAACTACTTCAGAAATTATCTCCTCAACAGATTCAATTCATCAAGTTGTTGCAAATGACAACCATAGATTTTGAAGAGCGAGTGGAGCAAGAATTGCTGGATAATCCTGCTTTAGAGAAAGGCGATGATGACAACGATCCCAATAGCTTTAGCGCCAGTGAAACCAAATCTGATGAGTTCAATAATGAGTCGTCAATGAATGATGACTTCAACAGCGAGGATGCCTATGACAACGATGATTTTGATGTGTCTGAGTTTTTAACCGGAGACGATCAAAATGCCTCCTTTAAAATGACCGACGACTACAATGACGATGAGCCTAAAGAAATGCCTATCGCTTATCAGCAGAGTTTTTATGATTTTTTAGTGGACCAAGTTCAGGCCAATTTTGAAGAAGGCGATGATTTACAACTGGCCCTTCACATTGTTGGTAATATTGAAGAAGATGGCTATTTAAGACGCGAATTGCCAGCCATAGTGAATGACTTAGCCTTCACGGAAAACATTAGCACCACTGAAGAACATTTAGAGCGCATATTGACTAAAATTCAGAATTTTGACCCACCAGGCATTGGTGCTAGAAATTTACAAGAATGCCTCTTATTGCAATTGTATAAAAAGGATTACGGAGGCAATAAAAATCTTGATTTAGCTGAGAAAATTATTGCGGATCATATGGATGCTTTTATCAAAAAGCATTACGATAAAATCAAGAATGTGTTGAAGATTTCTGAAGAGGAATTGAAGGGGGCTTTAAATGAAATTACCAAGTTGAATCCTAAGCCAGGTCAATCACAGTCGCAATCGGTTTCTCAATACATTATTCCAGATTTTACAGTCATCAATGAAGATGGCGTTTTAAGGGTGGTCTTGAACTCTAGGAATGCCCCTGAATTAAAATTAAGCCATTCATACAGCGAAACCTTACAAGCTTATGACAAGGCTTCAACCAAAGACAAACAACTCAAAGAAGCTGTTCAATACATCAAACAAAAATTAGATGGCGCCAAGTGGTTTATAGACAGTGTTAAACAAAGACAACAAACGCTTCAATTAACCATGACGGCTATTGTTAGTGCGCAAAAAGATTTCTTTTTATACGGTGATGAAATGTCTTTGAAACCTATGATTTTAAAAGACATTGCCGATAAAATTCAAATGGATATTTCTACCATTTCAAGGGTGGCTAATAGCAAATATGTTCAGACAGATTTTGGCATTTTCCCATTGAAATATTTCTTCAGCGAAGGCATAGTCAATGAGAGCGGAGAAGAAGTAAGCAATCGCGAAGTCAAGAAAATTTTGAGCGATGCCATTCAAGCTGAAAGCAAAAAGAAGCCATTAACAGACGAGGCCTTAATGGACTTGTTAAAAGAAAAAGGGTACAATATTGCCAGAAGAACGGTAGCTAAATACCGCGAGCAATTGAATATTCCGGTGGCTCGTTTAAGAAAAGAGCTTTAAACCAAGATTTGAGCAGTGTGAGCTTTAGTGTTCACCTTGTCAATGATCTCTTGGATCTTACCTGTTTCATCAATGATAAACGTTGTGCGCGCAATGCCCATGTATTGTCTGCCATACATGCTTTTTTCTACCCACACACCATAGGCAGTCGCTAAGGCATTGTCTGTATCTGCTAACAAATCAAAAGGCAGGTTGTATTTTTCAATGAATTTAAGGTGGCGTTTGGCTTCATCAGGACTAACCCCCAAAATCTGATAACCCGCTTTGATGAGGGCTTTGTAATTGTCTCTTAAATCACAAGCTTCTGCTGTACAACCTGGGGTATCGTCTTTAGGGTAAAAGTATAAGACCAATTTTTTACCTGCAAAATCTTTCAGTTGTCTGATGTTGCCGTTTTGATCTGGGCATTTGAATGCCGGTGCTTTTTTGCCAATTGTTGGAGTGCTCATGGTATGATAATGTTTCTGCTGATGCGTTTTTCGTTCAGTCTATTGTCTCTAACAATTAACTCAATAAAATGTTTGCCCGATGGCAATGGCGTTGGAATGCGGCCATGAATTGAACCTGGTGTATATTCCAATAATACCCATTGGCCATTGATGTAGAAATCATAGTCTTTAATTCCTGATCCACCATCGCTTACAGAAAAAGAAAAGTAGCGGTTTTGATTAAAAGTATTCACTTGGACATAGGGCGCAAGTGTATCGAGCACAACGTGGTAAGCGCCAAACTCTTTTACAGAGGATTTCAACCACGCTTTTTCATACAATTCGCCTCCGTATTGTCTGCCATCTGCACTGATCACAGTCATCTTGTTAGCTAGTTGCGATTGTTGACTGTTCAGCCTGAAATAGAGGTCAAATTTTTTATCGAGTGGCACCAAAGTATTGCCAATGCTGTAGTGGTTATTGCCAATGCGTTTATAAGGCACTTTGTAGTCTGAATACAATGTGTTTTTAGGGAAGCCAATTTTAAAATCAGAGTTAATGGGCAATAGGTTGTCTTTGTTCGCAAATGCTGTAACTGTTGGGCCCTGAGTTGGAATAAAATGATGCACTGTTTTGCCATCAATAGCACCTTGAATTTGAACGGTTACGGTTGTTTTGTTCCCGTTAATATCGCTGGCAATTAATTTAAAAACATGCACGGAGCTATCGTTAATGGTAAACCAACCATCATTAGGCGATTGGCTCCAGAACGTTAAAGTACTGCCATCGTCTTTAAACAGTTTATGCAGTTTAGTGCCTGATTCTTTAAAGCGCCTAAAGTCAATGTAGTTGTTGTGCATGCGCATTTGAGAGAACATAAATTGCTCTAAACGACAATCGTAAAACAACTCGTTGTTATGATAAACTTGAATGTAATTGACCCCATTATTGTCGCCCATTGAACTGGCATAATCGCGCATTAAAGCACCAAAGGCATAAGTACCATAAGCCATTTTATGGGTCCCAATTTTATAACTGATTTGCTTTTTCTTTTTGCCCACTTTCACCGTTTGGTAGCTGTACAAAGGCAAGTGGATAGAAGGGTAATGGCCAAGGTGTAATTTCTCAAAGGTGTCTCTTTGATATAAGTATACATCGCTGATACTTGGTGCTATTACATCGTACATGTTGAGGCCAAACAACAACGGATTTATTGGGGCTTCTGAGACGGTTTCTCTGATTTCAAAATGCAGATGTGGCCCTTGAGAAGAGCCGGTGTTACCACTGTAGGCTACCAATTGACCTTGCTTAACGCTCAGCAAATCTGGCTCTGGATGCAACTCCACTTCATATTGTTCTAAGAGGTATTGGTTTTTGAGTATATACCAATTGATCCATTCAGGGAAGTCGTTTAAGTGCGCATACACACTCGTATACCCATTAGGATGGGTAATGTAGAGGGCTTTGCCATATCCAATGGTTGAAATATTAATTCTAGAAATATACCCATCGCCAATGGCCAACACATGTCGCCCAATTTTACCATCAGTTCTGATGTCAAGCCCACCATGAAAGTGATTAGGACGTAATTCACAATAGGTGCCTATGACTTCATTTTTACCGCTAAAAGGCCAAATGAAATCTTTTTTTGGATAGGGTTTTTGAGCCCAAAGGCCTTGCGTTAGAACAGCGCTAAAAAGGATCAAAAAGAGGGCCTTGTGCAAACTCATTTGATGTCGAAGGCTAATAAGGTTTCATTTTCTATACTGGCATTTAAATGATCGCCAATCTTAACAGCAGCCACCCCTGCAGGCGTACCTGTGAAAATTAAATCGCCCGTTTTTAAGGTGAAATATTTAGACACAAAAGCAATGATGTCATTGATCTTAAACAACATGTCTTTGCTGTCGCCCGTTTGCACCACTTGACCATTGACTTCTAATTCAAAATGAATAGACTCAGCCTTCTGATCGAATGGAATGAAATGCCCTACAGCAGCTGAACCATCAAAGGCCTTAGACAATTCCCAAGGCAAGCCTTTTTGTTTTAATTGGCTTTGTACATCGCGGGCTGTAAAATCAATCCCCACTGTTATTTGACTGTAGTATTTGGAGGCAAATTGCGGCAATATGCTTTTACCAGCCTTATCAATCTTAATCACCAATTCTAATTCATGGTGAATGTCTTGACTGAATTCAGGTAAATAAAAAGGCTCATTGTTCTTAAGCAAAGCCGTATCAGGTTTGCAAAAAATAACGGGTTGTTCAGGAACCTCATTGCCCAATTCTTTGGCGTGTAAGCTGTAGTTTCTGCCAATGCAAATGATTTTCATTGCTACAAACCTAATACAAATTACTAAGTCAAACAGAAAGGATTATGAACAAGGCAAGGCGAAGTGTTCAGTTTTTTAAGAACCTGCACCACCATGGTAAATTGTTCTGAATAATTTGCAAATAATGCTGGCAAACAGAACCGAATTTAGCGTAAAAATAAGCCACCGATTGAATGTCAGAACCTTCAAAATCGAAGACCTGATCTGAGCCCGCATAGGCTTTTAAAACCTCATCAATTAAGATATGAGTAGCCCCTAATTTTTTGCCCGCTTCCGTTGGGGCAGCCATGGCATAATGGATGCGTTTGTTGGATTGAAAAAAGAAACCAGCACATAACAATTGGCCTTGTTTATCATAGATGGCTCTTGTAAAGCCTTTGTTTAAACCAATGGCTTTTTGAGCACAATGTGAGATGAGTTTTTTGAGGGTATTGGTCTTAGGATAATGCTGTCCGTAGGCAGCAAAAAAACAATCGGCTACCAATTCAACAGAGCAATTGTTTTCGACTTCATAACCTTCAATAATCGCTTTCGCTAAATTCTTTTTGGCATCGGCATTATACTGGTCGTAAATCTCTGCATAATTTTGTTTCAAATCAATGCAATAACTGCTTCTGCTGATGAAGGTGGTTTTGGGGCCGTAGTATGCGTTTTCGTAATTCAAATGCATGTTCCAGTATTTAAATGATTTTGGAATACTGAGCATAAAAGCTTGCATGCGTTCTGAAGTAATTTTATTGAGACTGTATACGCCCAACTGTTGACAGAAATACGGTTGGTACAAGTACTTAAAGCCAAACTTTTTTTTCCAAACCAATGGCATTACCGCTTCGTAGTCGCCTAAAATGAGGGCATCCCAACGTTTGCCCGCCATGCTGTTGAGGAAAAAACTATAGGGGTATACCATACCATTGTAGGCCCTGCTAATACAAGCATCCCACTTAGTCTGGTCAATGTGTTTGTGTTTAATGTACCTAATGTTTTCCATGACACCAATACTGAAATAGCGCATCAAAATGTTGCCAGCCTCTGTGTTGGCTTAACGACTCATTATGAAATACAAAGGTAAAAGGTATTTGCAAGGTTTTGCAGATATTTATCCAATCAGAGGAAGCTTGTATGCTCGCTTCTGCTGTGAGTTGTTGATGTTGTTTGAAGGCTACATCCATGGCCACAAAAGGATGTATACATAAGTCTGTAACCTGATTGTTTTCCAAATCAAACCAATAAAAACATTGAGCCGTTGCCGCGCGAAAGCCAGCCGTTTTGGAATAACCCATACTGTGTTCATGTTGAATGCCAATAGACAATAACAGGCGGTATGAATCTGGTAATTTGAAGCGCAGAAAATGTTGTCGCGCATGCAGCACTTTTGTGCCGATTATGCCTTCAAGCGTTTGCTTTTGTTGTAAGACTTCAGCTTGGTTTAAATAGGAAGCATAAGAGGGGTGGATGCCTACAATATGCCCAGCCTTTTGAACCGCTTGTATGATGTCTTTAAACCCTTCTGCTTTTATGCTGATGTTTTTATCATATTGACCATAGGGGCCTAAAAGAAAAAAGTAATTGGCCGTATGTGGTTTCAAGGCTTCGAATTGCCATTTGAAATTGTCATTAGGATCAGGTTGTTTACCCAGCAATACTTGAGCCCTTTGTTTCAGTTCAGAAAATCGACAGAACAGCAGGTCCTTAGCGAAGGCTAAACCAGTGCGCAAAATGGATCGGCCTTTATAGGCATATACTGCATCGATGTCTATGCTTGGAACATGTTGAAATTGCTCGGTTTTAAAGGCATTTTGGCTATAGCCTGCTTTTTCAATTAAATGTTGTTTAAAGGCATGAATCCAAACATCAATAATGGGTTGAAATCCTACCGCTTTTAAACAAGATTGTTCTGCGTCAAATCGACCATGTTCATCTGTAGAATTGCTCTGGTATTCTTCGTATCGGCTTAAATGAAAAAAGATGGCAGACAAGGCATCAGGCCAAGTGGCTTGTTCAAAATCGAAATCCGATAAGTGCAAGAAATCTGCTACGTGGTATTGTTTTTTAAACCCTTCATCGAATAATAGGCCATGAGGCAGGACCGTTTTATTGGCCTGGTTGTTGGTTGGCCCATAGTAGATGAAGTAGTCAGATGGGTTGGTAATTGTTGAAGCATCTGTCCATTCGAACCCAATTCCCAAACGCTGATTGAACACATAATCTAATGTGTAATCGAGTCTGGAGCTGCGTTGTGTGGAATTGAATAGAATCAAAACTTTACTTATCTTTGTTTCCTATTTGCAAATTAACAGATAAATTTTAGATATTAATGAAAGTTGCGCTTATAACAGGGATTACCGGACAAGATGGTGCTTATTTAGCTGAGTTTTTATTGAAGAAAGGCTATATGGTGCATGGCATTAAACGCCGTTCCTCATTATTCAATACCGATAGAATTGATCATTTGTACCAAGATCCACATGTGCCAAATGCTCATTTTAAATTGCATTATGGTGACTTAACCGATAGCACGAATCTGATCCGCATTATTCAAGAAACCCAGCCTGATGAAATTTACAATTTGGCTGCGCAAAGTCACGTGCATGTGAGCTTTGAAACCCCTGAATACACTGCTAATGCAGATGGTATAGGCACACTCAGATTGCTTGAAGCCATTAAGATTTGCGGCCTCATCAATAAAACAAAAATCTATCAAGCATCGACCTCAGAATTGTATGGTTTGGTGCAAGCGGTGCCTCAAAGTGAAACCACGCCTTTTTACCCGCGTTCGCCTTATGCAGTGGCTAAAATGTATGCCTACTGGATAACGGTTAACTACAGAGAAGCTTACAATATTTTTGCTTGTAATGGTATTTTATTCAACCACGAATCACCTATTCGCGGCGAAACTTTTGTGACCAGAAAAATCACCAGAGCGGCAGCTAAAATTGCCTTGGGTTTACAAGATAAATTGTACTTAGGTAATTTGAATAGCAAACGCGATTGGGGACATGCCAAAGACTAC
>JAURIG010000046.1:11629-13861 GCA_030832905.1 Bacteroidota bacterium | reverse complement strand
CCTTTTGTTAAATCCACTAATTTTATTGACAGAGACATTGCTGCCAGAAAAGAGATAGCGCGCTTAGGCAATGATTTCATCAAAACATTAGGCTATAATCCCATTCCCCATTCTTTAGAAATCAACATCAACGCAACCTATGCTACCGAAGCTAAAATGCAAGTGGTGGAACAACAGCTAAGATCAATGCCAAACATTGATGATATCCGCTATGCTAAAGATGATTTGGGAAAGAACTTGTTGAGTAAAATCAATCAGAACTTTGAAACCGTTAAATTGGTGTTAATGGCTTTGGCAGGCATACTGTTATTAATTGCCTTGGCGCTCATCAATAGCACAGTTAGGATCAATATGTTTGCTCGACGTTTTTTAATTAAAAGCATGCAATATGTTGGCGCCTCGGATTGGTTCATTATCAGGCCATTTTTAGGCATGTATTTGTTGTATGCGGTATTGTCTGTGGTATTGTCTTTGGGCATGCTGTTTGGCGTTGTGTATACCACCGAAAAGTACTTACAAGAGAACAATTGGCAATTGTTCATGGACGATTATTTGTCATTGTCTGGAATTTTATTAGCTTTGGCTGTATTAATTGCGCTCATCAGCGTTTATTTTTCAACCAAAAGATACCTTAAACTTAAAATAGATCAACTTTATTAATCCATAACATGTCTTCAAAAAAACCGATTACTAAGCCTAGCAAAACCATTGAGAAAAAGGAAGTAAAACCGCTCATGGTATTCAAGAAACAAAATTACATGTTGTTGGCCATTAGCTTCATCATTGTTGTGATTGGCTTCATAGTCATGGGAAGCGGCAAAGGTCAAGCCTTTGATGCACCTATTAAGATCACAGTAGCACCCTTGATTGTATTGGCAGGATTTGCCCTTGGTGTTGTTTCGATATTGTACAATCCAAAGTCTGAAACCCCAAGTCAAGAGGAGTAATTGGATTATTTTCAAGCCATACTTATTGCCATCATTGAAGGACTAACAGAGTTCCTTCCGGTCTCCTCGACTGCTCACATGATCTTTACCAGTTCATTGATGGGTATTGAAAAAGATGGTTTTGTAAAAATGTTCCAAGTATCTATTCAATTTGGAGCCATCTTAGCCGTCGTTTTTGCCTACAGAAATACCTTTTTTAATCGCCAAAACATAAGCTTATATTTCAAGTTAGCGCTTGCAGTTATACCAGCTTTGGTGTCTGGTTATTTGTTTGATGATGTTATTGAATCTGTTTTAGAAAAACCAGTTCCTATTGCCATTGTATTAATTGTTGGTGGCGTGATTTTACTTTTTGTAGACCGCTTATTTAAGGCAGGCAATACGGATCAAATTCAAGCGCTTTCATATCAACAAGGTGTAGCTGTTGGGTTTTGGCAATGCATAGCCTTAATGCCTGGCGTAAGTCGTGCAGCGGCTTCTATTATAGGCGGTATGCAACAAAAGATGACCCGCTCCTTAGCAGCTGAATTTTCTTTCTTTTTGGCCGTGCCAACCATGTTAGCGGTTACAGCCTATTCGGTATTACTGAAGGATTGGCAATCCGTCAATGGCAGTGTAAAAGGGTATCAAATGATCATGCAAGATCAAACGCATATCCTATTGTTTTTAATTGGTAATGTTGTGGCTTTCATAGTGGCTTTGTTGGCCATCAAAACCTTTGTAGCGGCGTTAAAGCAATATGGTTTTAAACCCTTTGCTTGGTACAGAATCTTATTAGGAATTTTGTTGTTGTTTGTATTGTAGTGGCTTATTCAACCCAATCTGCAATAAACAAATTGGTATCTCTAGTACCACCATTGTTTCTGTTGCTACTAAAAATCAATTGCTTACCATCAGGACTAAACATCGGAAAGGCATTAAAATTACTATCATCTGTGATTTGAGTTAAATTGTTGCCGTCTATATCAACCATGTACAATTGGAATTGATAACCTCTAGGAGAGGCGTGGTTGCTAGAAAAAATGATTTTATTACCAGCAGGGTGAAAGAAAGGCGCCCAATTGGCTTTTCCTAAGTATGTGATTTGTTTCATGTTGGCACCATTGGTATCACACACAAACAATTCCATGTTATTAGGGGCTACCAAGCCTTTAGCGAGCAGTTCTTTGTACTCTGTATACTCTTGCATGGTTTGAGGTCTCGAAGCTCTAAAAATCAATTTTGAACCATCTGGCGAAAAGAAAGCGCCGCCATCATAACCCAAGGCATTGGTAATTTGTTTTAA
>JAURIG010000046.1:0-11529 GCA_030832905.1 Bacteroidota bacterium | reverse complement strand
TTAGGGCTTACCGTAGCTTCGGCATCGTAGCCATTGCTATCGGTTAATTGTTTGATGATTTTACCTTTGGCATTGGCTACAAACACATCAAACTCAGGGTGCAAAGACCAAGTGTATTTGGCTTTTGGATTGTATGGGGCCACATAAGGACAGGTATCCATAGCTTGATGGGTACTAGCAAATAATATGTATTTATTATCAGGCATGTAGTAAGAGCATGTGGTTTTGCCTTTGCCTGTACTGATGAGTTTTGGTTTGTATTTATCTTGTTTTTTGATGGCCTTAGCGATGTTCATTGAGAATATCTGATCGCATTTTAAACCCCATTTTGGATTGTTGGATTGAAAGCTGACCATTTTGCCATCAGGGCTGAAGTAGGCTTCAGCATTATCGCCACCAAAGGTTAATTGTCTGATATTGGCTAAGTGCGGCTCTTTATTAATCGAGTCTTGCGCTTGAATACAGCTTAAGCTTGATAAAAAAACGATGGTTAATAGTGATTTAAACATGTTAAATGATTTTGAATTAGTAATAAGTGTAATGGCCATTTTCGCCAATAATATTGACTTGTTTGGTACTGTGCGCTTCAACCCTGCCAATGATTTGAGCATCTACACCAAAGGATTGGCTTATGGCAATAATATCTTGGGCTTTTTCTGCACTGATATAGATTTCCATTCTATGACCCATATTGAAAACTTTGTACATTTCTTCCCAAGAAGTTTGACTCTGAGCCTGAATAGTTTTAAACAATACTGGAGTTGGAAACAATTGGTCTTTGATGATGTTCAAAGGTGATTTTACAAAATGCAATACCTTGGTTTGAGCACCGCCAGTACAATGCACCATGCCATGAATATCCGCTCTGTGCTGTTTTAATATGGCTTTAATTATTGGGGCGTAAGTTCTGGTTGGCGATAGCACCATTTGTCCGGCGTTGATAGGGCAATCAGCTACCGCATCGGTCAAATGCAATTGGCCTGTATATGCCAATTCTGGCCTTAATAAATCGTCGTAAGATTCTGGGTATTTACTGCGGTAAACTGCGTTAAACACATCGTGTCGAGCACTGGTTAAACCATTGCTGCCCATACCGCCATTGTATGTGGTTTCGTATTTGGCTTGTCCGTATGAAGCCAATCCAACAATCACATCGCTAGCTTGTATGGTATGGTTGGAAATAATGTCACTGCGTTTAGCTCTTGCTGTAACAGTACTATCAACTATAACGGTTTTAACCAAATCTCCAACATCAGCTGTTTCGCCACCACCGCTGATGATATTGATGCCATAACTTCTAAGGTTTTCAATAAAAGCTTCGGTACCATTGATGATCTCAGAGATGACCTCACCAGGTATGCGTTTTTTGTTTCTACCTATAGTGCTTGACAATAAAAATTGATCGGTAATGCCAACGCACAATAAATCGTCAATATTCATGACGATAGCATCTTGTGCTATGCCTCTCCACACAGATAAATCGCCAGTTTCTTTCCAATACATGTAGGCTAAACTGCTTTTAGTACCAGCGCCGTCAGCATGAATAACATTGCAATACGCATCGTCTTGCCCCAATACATCGGGAATGATTTTACAAAAAGCTTGAGGGAATAAACCTTTATCGATGTGCGCAATCGCTTTGTGAACATCTTCTTTCTGAGACGAAACGCCTCTTTCGGCATATTTATCGGTTGGATTCATAAGCCTTGCAAAAATAGACAAAATTTTTAGCTAAGAGCCATAGAATCTGTCACGGAATTGTTTTTTATTATGCACAATACTCAGTATTTAGATACCTTTGCAATAAATTTAAAGAACAAGCATTGGACTATGGCCTACGAAAAAGTAAAGCGCAGCGATAATTACAGCGAATGGTATAACAACTTGGTGAAACATGCAGACATGGCAGAGCATGCCGATGTTAAAGGTTGCATGGTTATTAAGCCATATGGTTATGCTATCTGGGAGAAAATGCAAGCTGAATTGGATAAAAAATTCAAGCAAACTGGCCACGTAAATGCTTACTTTCCTTTGCTGATTCCAAAGTCTTTTTTTGAAAAAGAAGAGAAAAATGCAGAAGGTTTTGCTAAAGAATGCGCCGTAGTAACCCACTACAGATTAAAGGTTGATGACGATAGAAAAATCATTGTTGATCCTGAGGCAAAACTGGAAGAAGAATTGATTATTAGACCAACCAGCGAGGCCATTATTTGGAACACTTACAAAGGTTGGATTCAATCATACAGAGACCTACCAATATTGATCAATCAATGGGCCAATGTAATGCGTTGGGAAATGCGCACACGTTTGTTTTTAAGAACCTCTGAGTTCTTATGGCAAGAAGGTCATACAGCGCATGCTAGTTCTGAAGAAGCGATAGCAGAAACCAAACAAATGCTTGATGTATATGCTGATTTTGCTGAACAATTTTTAGCGGTGCCTGTGATCAAAGGGGTTAAAACTGAAAACGAACGTTTTGCCGGTGCAGTTGAAACCTACTGTATCGAAGGTCTAATGCAAGATGGTAAAGCACTTCAAATGGGCACCTCGCACTTTTTAGGGCAGAATTTTGCCAAAGCTTTTGATGTAAAATTCCAAAGCAAAGAAGGCAAATTAGAACATGTATGGGCTACTAGTTGGGGCGTATCAACCCGTTTAATTGGGGCATTAATTATGGCTCATAGCGATGATGAAGGCTTGGTATTACCTCCAAGTTTAGCGCCTATTCAAGTGGTTATTGTACCGATTTACCGTTCAGAAGAAGAGCTAGAAAAAGTAAGTCAAGAAGCGCTTAAAATCAAACAACAATTAGAGGCTTTAAATATTGCCGTGAAGTTTGATAACCGCGATACCCATAAACCAGGTTATAAGTTTGCAGAATGGGAATTGAAAGGTGTGCCTTTGAGAATAGCCATAGGCCCTAGAGATATTGAAAATGGCACCGTAGAGTTGGCCAGAAGAGACACCAAAGAAAAAATGGTGAAACAAATTGCTGGTATTGATACACAAGTCCAAGCATTATTGAAAGACATTCAAACCAATATATTTGAAAAGGCTAAACAATACAGAGATAGCCATATTCATACTGTAAATACATGGGATGAATTTGTTGAAGCCCTCGATCAAAAAGGCGGATTTGTATCAGCCCATTGGGATGGCACTTCAGCTACAGAAGAAAAAATCAAAGAGATGACCAAGGCCACTATCAGATGTATCCCACTTAATAATACTCAAGAAGCTGGCAAGTGCATTTTAACAGGCTCAGATTCTACTCAAAGGGTATTGTTTGCTAAAGCGTATTAATTACTTACGCTCTCCAATTTGTTGACGCCACATGGCGTAGTACAAACCTTTTTCAGCAATTAATTCTGCGTGTTGACCATGTTCAACGATTTTGCCTTGCTCCAAAACATAAATTCTATTGGCATGCATAATCGTGCTAAGTCTATGCGCTATTAAGATGGTAATGGCAGAATAGTCTTGATTGATTTGTTTGATGGTCTGCGTAATATCGTCTTCGGTTAGACTATCCAAGGCAGAGGTGGCTTCATCAAATACCAATAAAGATGGTTTTCTGAGCAAAGCCCTGGCTATTGAAAGCCTTTGTTTTTCGCCGCCACTTAGTTTAACGCCACCTTCACCAATAATGGTATCAATGCCTTTATCTGCGCGCTTTAGCAGATTCTGACAACTGGCTTTATCAAGTGCATTTTGAATGTCTGCATCACTGGCATCAGGTTTAACAAACAACATGTTTTCTTTGATGGAACCAGAAAACAACTGAGTATCTTGGGTTACAAAGCCAATCTTCTCGCGAAGTGCGTCTAAGTCAATCTCATTGGCTTCAATGCCTGAGTATAAAATATTGCCCTCTTGTGCTTGGTATAGCCCAACTAATAATTTCACCAAAGTGGTTTTTCCTGAACCTGAAGGCCCAACAAAGGCAATGGTTTCACCCTTATTGACTTTAAAACTTACATCGACTAATGCTTTACTTGAAGCTGATTTGTGTTGGAAAGACACATGTTTGAATTCAAAATCATTCAACTCATTGACTTGTTTTGGTGTTTGTGGTTTTTGATCAAGTGGTGTATCGAGCAGTTTTTTGAAATTGTCTAAAGACACTTCTGCCTCTCTGTGAATCAAAATGATATTGCCAAATTCTTGCAGTGGATTAAACAAGAAGAAGGAGTAAAATAAAAAGGTAAAGTATTGACCAGCAGTAAGGGTGTTGTTGAAGATCAAATACAACAATACCACGATCATAACACTGCGGGTGAATTGAACGGTTGTCCCTTGCAAAAACGCTAAACTTCTAATGTATTTAACCTTTTTTAATTCTAAGCCTAAGATCTTAGTGGTGGTATTGTTCAATCGGTTGATTTCTTGATTGGCTAAGCCCAAACTTTTAACCAATTCAATATTTCTCAAACTTTCAGTAGTACTGCCGGCCATAGCGGTGGTTTCTCCCACTATGTTTCTTTGCATGACCTTGATTTTTTTACTCAGCAGGGAACTGGTTAGGCCTATTACAATAATTGCCCCTAAATACACAGCAGCTACTTTAAGACTAACGGTCAAAGTAAAGATCATAACGAAGACCATGCCTACTATTGAAGTAAACAATATGCCAATTAAGGCAGTGATTAATTTCTCGGTATCTGTTCTAACTTTTTCAAGTATTGATAAGGTTTCACCACTTCTTTGGTCTTCAAAAACCTGGAAAGGCAATTCAAGGGAATGTTTTAATCCATCTGAAAAAATCTGAGCACCTATTCTCAATACAATCACATTGGTGTAATAGTCCTGAAAGTTTTTGGCTATTCTACTAACCATGGTAACGCCAATAGATAAACCAACTAAATACAGTGCATGCTTTAAAAATTCAGCTTGGGTTAGGTTGCCATGTTGATTAATGATTTCATCAACAATGCGACCCGTAATTTGAGGATCTAACAATGAGAAGGATTGGTTGATAGCAGCCAGCAACAAGGCTAAAAGTAGTATCGGCCATTGCAGCTTTAAGTATTTGAATAATAGACTCATTGAACAGCTGCAAAAATACAGCAATGTTGAGGAGTATCCTATATTGAAATATGCACAGTCAAATAGATAAAATTGATGTCTAGCGGATGAATAGGAATTGACTCATCACTTGATTTTGATTTTTAATCTGGATGATGTATTGACCCTTTTCAACGCTCGGCAATTCAAGCTGTAGAGTTTGATTGTTTAGGCTGCTCCATTTTGGTTTGGCCAATGTTTGACCAAGCACATTCATCAATTCAACATCAAAATCAGGGCTAATGGCTTGAGATAATGCTAACTTACAAATGCCGTCTTGACTAGGGTTGGGGTAAATGCTAAAGGTCGCTTTGGTTTCAGTTTCAAGATCAGAAATTTGCCAAGATTGCGCAATGTTAGCTGAATAAGCACCATTGCCATGAGTAGCTACAGCAATGCAATTGTCTTTGCTGCGCACATCAATCATAGTCACAATATTGTTACTAATACCATTCGGTGATTGTTGTATCCATCTGGTGTTAATGCCATTCAATGTATCAGTAGAGTAAAGGCCAACACTTGTACCAATAAACCAAGCTTTGCGGCCATTATTAAGCGTTACCACATTGGCCCAACGGCAACTTGGCCCACTGCCACTGCCATTGGGATTTTCTTCAAGGTTTCCCGAAATATTAGTCCAAGTGTTACCAGCATCATCAGAATGATAAAGACTGATGATGTTATAATTTGAAAACACTACTGTGATACTGTTGCTATCAGAAGGATCAAGCGCGATGCAATTGATGTTGCCAGTGCTAAAATTACTGCCGGTAATGTCTTTAGGCACAGATTGACCAGTATGGGCGTTATACAGTTTGTACAAACGGCCTTTATCAGTTCCAAAATACAGCGTATTCGCTTGTGCTTTAGACATGGCTATACTTGAAAATTCTTGTCCTGTTAATGGGGTACAATTGCTCATTTCTTCCCAGAGTGGAGTGTCCCAACGTGAGCTGTCAAAGCTTGCACCCAATGGCTTGCTTTTGATATCAAGATTTCTGTAAATGAATTTTTTAGTGGGTAAATACAGACGGTTTTGATTGTTAGGGTCAAGTGTAAAGGGATTGATAAAATCATAATCATCACGGTTCAATTGTAAAGGATCTATTCTAGCAAAAGCTGTTGATACACCTATGGCATTGATGCTGACATGAGCTATGCGACCTTGTTGAGCACTTACCAATAACTCAGAACTACTATCAAAAAATTGGCAATAAGAGCCATCGCCATTAAAGCTCATTTCCCAAGAACCTTTGCCGTAGCCATTCATGAATTGTGTACCATTGTCTTGCAAGCCACCAACGATTTTATGATCGTTTGCAATTCCGTGATCAAGCGCTATCGTGTAAAATTGAGAACTGATGTAATCATTGTTTTTAAAGCTCCAAATTACAGAATCAGCTAAAACATTGTTGGTGTAACTGATGCCCCCATCATGACTGCTAAAACAGGCACTCAAATCTGGTAAAAACACCATGTTGTGATTGTCAGGATGGTGGTTGGGGTACAACTTAAAATCTGGCCTAAAAGTATTTACAGCATAACCACCAATCCAATCCGTTTTGGTATTGCTTCTGAAAGCATCGCGGCTGCGCCATAAATTGGTAGCACCAATGAATACCAAATTGGTATCGCTCGGGTGAATTCTGATATATAAATCATAACCGCCTTGGGTGCTGTAATAACCAAAGTCACCGCCTTTTGCTGGTAAATTTTGACTCTTATTGATCCAACGGCCGCCAGTTCCGCTACCATTGCCACTTAAGTAATCATATTTCCAAAGGCTATTCCACTCCTTAGTGCCTTGAAAATTCGTGCTCACAAAACCAGCATTTGTAGTATTGGTTGCTACAAAGTGCACTTGATTAGGATCTGAAGGGGCTATGCCTATACAAATTCTCCCATAAGCTGCAGGAAAACCAGAGGGCAAAATGCTCACCCAAGTTTCACCATCAACACTACGCCAAATGCCTTTATGAGTGCTCTCGCTGCTGAGCGTACCATATACAACGCCATTTTTATCTATGGCAACATCAGTATAGTAAGAGTAATTAGGTAAAGCACCTGAACGTTTTTTCTTCCAAGTATTACCACCATCTAAAGATTTCCAAATTCCGCCATATGTGGCAGCATACACTTCGTCTTGTGTGTGATTGGTACTGTCTAAAACAATGTTCCAAACTCCATCAAAATCGCTGTCAAATGCAGTGGAACTTCCGCCGGCTGTAGCACTTAGTATTGACCAATGCTCACCACCATCTGTACTTTTTAGTAGGCCCATGCCTAAATAATAGGCGCCTGTAGCAGTGCCACTAGAGCCAGATAATTCACCCGTACCTGCATACCAAATATTGGTTTTACCTGCTCTGCAATCTTGCACTATGCAGGTGATGGCATTGGCAGGACAAACGGTTTTAAACCAGTGGTTGCCGCCATCAGTTGATTTATAAATCCCACCAGTTGCAGAACCAGCCAAGAGCACAGAAGTATTTTGAACATCATAAGCCAAAGCTCTTGTGCGACCACCTTGATTGTTTGGCCCTCTTAATTTCCAAATATCATCAGCGCGTTTAATGCTATAATAGGCCGGTAAAGTTTGTGCAAAGGCCAATTCTTTTAAACGAATTTGTGCGGGTATTTGAGCAGTTTTTGGGTCTGCTAACAACTTCTTATAATACGCCTGTAAGGCTTCTTTTTCATTGCCTTCTGAAGAGAACGGGGTATGTATTTTTTTAGCGCAAGCAAATAAGCTTATTAACGCCACAAAAAACAAGCTGTGTTTTAACATGCTTCAATATTACTAAAAAATTAGCAATACTATTGGGCTAAGACTACACCACAATGTTGATGATTCTGCCTTTAACCACGATTACTTTTTTAGGCGTCTTGCCCTCAAGGTATTTAATGGTTTGCTCATTGTCCATAACTGCTTTTTCAATTGTTGAAGGCTCTATGTCTAAGGCAAAATTCAAATTAAAACGCACTTTACCATTAAATGATACTGGGTAATTAAAATCGTTTTCAATTAAGTGTTCGGCATTAAATGTTGGCCAAGTGGCTTGGCTGATGCTTTCATTATGACCACATAATTGCCAAAGCTCTTCAGCAATGTGAGGGGCAAAAGGCGAAATCAATACCACAAGCGGCTCTAATACTTCGCGTTTATTGCATTTTAAATCTTGAAGTTCATTCACACAAACCATGAAGGCACTTACCGATGTATTGAAAGAGAAATGATCGATATCATCGCTGATTTTTTTAATGGTTTTGTGTAGTGTTTTTAATTCGGCTTTGCTTGCTGCCTCTTGGCTCAATTCAAATGATTCACTTGGGTTGTTGTGAAACAATCTCCAGAATTTTCTTAAGAAACGCAATACACCCTCAATCCCTTGAGTGCTCCATGGTTTAGCGTCTTGCAATGGACCTAGGAACATTTCGTATAACCTCAAAGTGTCTGCGCCATAATCGTTGCAAACATCATCCGGATTAACCACATTGTGCCAGCGTTTTGACATTTTACCGACTTCATTGCCACAAATGAATTTGCCATTTTCTAAAATGAATTCAGCTTGATCAAATTCCGCCGGGCGCCATAGTTTAAGGGCTTGTAAATCCACTTCATTAGTTCCGTTGACCAATTTAATATCAATGTGGATAGGCGTCGTTTCGTATTGATTTTTTAAGCCATAAGACACAAATTGTTGGGTATTATTGACTCTGTAAACCAAACAAGAAGTGCCCTGAATCATCCCTTGATTAATCAGCTTTTGTGCTGGTTCGTCAATAGGAATGAGACCTAAGTCGTATAAGCATTTGGTCCAAAATCTAAAGTATAATAAATGCCCTGTGGCATGCTCGCTTCCACCGATATACAAATCAATCGATTGCCAATAATTTAAGGCATCAGCACCGGCCAATTGGCTCGGATTGTTATTGTCCATATACCTTAAAAAATACCATGATGAACCAGCCCAACCAGGCATAGTGGTGGTTTCTACCGGATGGCCTTTGTATTGCCAATTGTTGGCTCTGGCCAAAGGGGGTTCACCTGTTTCTGTAGGTAAATATTTATCTATCTCAGGTAATACTAAAGGTAAATCATTGGCATCAATGGTTTTAGGAATACCGTTTTCGTAATAAATTGGAATTGGCTCGCCCCAATAACGTTGTCTACCAAAAACGGCATCTCTAAGTCTGTAGTTGATTTTACCTTTTCCTAAACCTTTTTCTTCAATGGCTTGTATGGCCTTTTTGATGGCTGTTTTAACTTCTAAACCATTTAAAAAGTCTGACTGACACAGTATGCCATCTTTGGCATCGTAACAGGCTTCTTCAATATTACCACCTTGAACTACCTCAATGATAGGCAAGTTAAAATGTTTAGCAAAAGCGTAATCTCTGGTATCGTGAGCGGGTACCGCCATAACTGCACCTGTGCCATAACCACCTAGTACATAGTCAGCAATCCAAATAGGCACTAAAGTATTGGTAAAAGGATGTAGGCAATATGAACCTGTAAAGGCACCTGTAATGTTTTTGACTTCAGCTTGTCTTTCGCGTTCTGATCTGTTTTTGGCTTTTTCTGCGTAGTCTAAAGCGGCTGCTCTGTATTCTCCAACACATAAATTTTGCAAGGCTTCATGCTCTGGAGCAATGGCCAATAGCTGACGCCAAATATGGTGTCGGGCCTAGTAGTGAAAACTTCTAAAGCTTGATCTTGCCCTTGTATTTTGAAGTGCAAAGAAGCGCCTTCGCTTTTACCAATCCAATTGCGTTGTGCTTCTTTAATGCTGTCAGACCAATCAATACTGTCTAATCCTTGTAATAAACGTTCAGCATAAGCAGAAATCCTTAAACTCCATTGGGTCATGAGTTTTCTTTCGACCGGATAACCACCTCTCTCGCTCACCCCATCTTTAACTTCGTCATTGGCTAAAACAGTGCCCAATGCAGGACACCAATTCACCATGGCTTCACTTAAAAAGGCCAGGCGGTATTGCAATAAAATAGCAGACTGTTCTTGCGCGTTATAACCTAGCCATTCTGAAGCAGCAAAGGTATGTAAGTCATTGTTACAACCATGTTTTGCAAAGTCTTCAATGAGGGTTTCAATGGCTTCAGCCTTATTGCTTTTAGGATTGTACCAGCTGTTAAACAACTGAATGAATATCCACTGAGTCCATTTGTAGTATTGCGGGTCACAAGTTTTAACAGATCTGCTCCAATCAAAAGAAAAACCTATGCGATCAAGCTGTTCTCTGTATCTGATGATGTTTTCGTCTGTAGTTAATGCTGGGTGTTTGCCAGTTTGAATGGCGTATTGTTCTGCCGGTAAACCAAAGGCATCGTAACCCATAGGATGCAACACATTGAACCCTTTGTGTCTTTTGTATCTTGAAACTATATCACTGGCTATATAGCCCAATGGGTGGCCCACATGCAAGCCGGCGCCTGATGGATAAGGAAACATATCCAAAACATAATATTTTGGTTTGGAGGATTGGTTATCTGCTTTAAAAGTTTGGTGTTGAGCCCAATAGGCCTGCCATGTTTTTTCAATGCTCCTAAAATCGTAATTAGCCATAAACCGTATAAGTCTGCAAAAATATTACATTCTTCTGACCTATACTAAAATTGCTCCGGAATGAATGTAAATAACTGATTTAGGACATGATGCAGCACTTGATGATAAAATATGTTTGTTAAATGCTTGAAAAGCTTAAATTTGCATCCCTTTACGACTTATATTATAAATTATTTAAGCAATGAGTAACGCAACCATTCACAGCAATTTGAATCCATTGGATTCAATGATGAAGAGATTTGATGAAGCGGCAAAGATTCTTAATTTAGATGATTCAGTATACAATACTTTGAAGTATCCTGCAAGAATCGTAACCGTTCATTTGCCAGTTATGATGGACAATGGTAAAATTCAAGTATTTGAAGGCCATAGAGTTCAACACAGCACCACTTTAGGTCCTTCAAAGGGCGGTATCAGATATTCAATGGATGTGTCATTGGATGAGGTAAAAGCCTTGGCCGCATGGATGACATGGAAAACCGCAGTAGTAGGTATCCCATATGGTGGCGGTAAAGGTGGTATCAAATGCGATCCTAAATCAATGAGCAAAGGCGAATTAGAGCGCTTAACAAGAGCATACGCCTCAGCTATGAGCGATATTTTTGGTCCAGATAAAGACATTCCTGCTCCAGATATGAATACTGGTCAGCAAGAAATGGCTTGGATCGTTGATGAATTTTCTAAAATTAAAGGGGCTTATACACCTGCGGTAATTACTGGTAAACCAATTTCAATGGGCGGCTCTTTAGGTAGAGTTGAAGCCACTGGTAGAGGTGTAATGGTATGTACCCGTTCAGCCTTATCTAAAATGGGCCTAAAGCCAGAAGCTTGTACTTGTGTGGTTCAAGGTTTTGGTAATGTTGGTTCTATATCGGCCAAAT
>JAURIG010000045.1 GCA_030832905.1 Bacteroidota bacterium | reverse complement strand
TCTTGAGGTGAAGCGCTCATATTCGGGTCATGATGAGGGTTATCAATGAACTGAATAACCTGCTGTTGAAGAGCTGTTAAAGTTTGAACTTGACCTTGCGCCATGAATTGGTTTTGATCATTGATGTATACTTCATAAACATTGCGTTTTTGAACTATAGGAGGCGATTGCTGGGCTTTTGGCAAGGCCGGTAATTTGACGCTTAAACCTTTCTCATCGATGATGCTGGTGGTCACTAAAAAGAAGATCAATAACAAAAAAGCAATATCAGCCATAGAGCCGGCATTGATTTCAGGTATAGATCGTCTTTGTCTTGGCATTGATTAACTATTGTTTTATGAATGCTCTAATAGAGGCTAAAACTGCAGTAAGGGCAGCCAATACAATCATTAATTTGCTAGTGAAAACAACTGCGCCAATACATTTCGATTCAAAGACTGTATCGATGCCATATTTCAAATACTCAGGATTTAATTCACCGGCATCTAGGGCATATCCTAAGACCAACAAAAACAACAAGAGCGATAACACATAAATACTAATTTTACTCCAACCTGATAATTGAAAACCCTTTGAAAACAATGCAATTGCAGCTATTATAGCAAGTATCAATAAGCCATACATAACGTACAATCCTATTTGAATAGGTAGTTCTTGGGCCTTGTATGCACTGTTGTATATCCATAAGATTAACACTGCAATAAAGGCAATCAAAAGCCCTATTAAAAATGACTTATTTAAGCGCAGCTTCATGCCAATTTATTTTTAACCACGATGTCAATTAATTTGATTGAAGCTTGTTCCATATCATTGGCTATGCTGTCAATTTTAGACACAATTAAATTGTAAAACACTTGTAAAATAATGGCTACAATTAAACCTGCAACCGTGGTTAACAAAGCAACTTTAATACCGTCAGCTACTATGGTTGGTGAAATATCACCCACGCTTGCAATGGTATCAAAAGCTTGAATCATCCCTACTACAGTGCCTAAAAATCCGAGCATAGGCGATAAGGCAATAAACAAAGAAATCCATACCAATCCCTTTTCCATCTGACCCATCTGAACAGAACCATGCGCTTGCATGGCGGCTTCAACCTTTTCAACACCTTCTGGCAAACGGTCTATGCCCTCATAATAGATTTTAGCCACAGGACCTTTGGTAGTTTGACACAGTGTTTTGGCGGCATCAAGTCCCTGAGTTTGAAGGGTTTTTTCAAAATCATTATAAAAAGTTTCCACTTGAATATTGGCTGCATACAGGGTCATAATGCGTTCAATTACTATGGTTAAACCCAGTAATAAACAGATCAATACTGGCGTCATCCAAATGGGGTCACCCTCAATAAATTTTTCTTTGATCATCTGATGGCTCGATGGCGCATCATCAGTGTTTTCAATGGAGGTGACTGTCGTTTGTGAAGTCGATGGCGTTTGTGCAGAACACAACTGCATACTGACTAAAAACAGTAAGAATAGGGTCAATAATTTAAATTTCATGGCGCAACAATTCAATTTCAAATGTAGGCAATTATTTACTGATATCGCTGAGTAAAAAACGACAAAATAGTTTTAAACAATTCCATTAAAAATGATGCTGCTTTACAATTTATCTTGCACTTTTGTAAGGCTGATTATGTCAAAGGCTGTTGTAAAATATTTTTGTAAAAACTGTGGTCATTCTGCTAGTAAATGGTTAGGAAAATGTCCGGCTTGTGAGGCTTGGAACTGTTTCACCGAAGAAGTGGTTCAAAAAAGTAACAACGGATCTGCCAAACAACTTTGGGGCAAATCAAGCCAACAAAAAGCAGAAGCCAAAAACATACAAAGCATAGTAGAAGGTGAAGAACAGCGCTACAACTTAACAGACAACGAACTCAACAGAGTTTTAGGTGGCGGATTAGTTGCAGGCTCCATCACGTTAATTGGTGGTGAACCCGGCATTGGCAAATCAACATTATTACTTCAGCTAGCTTTGCAAATGCACAAGAAAGTATACTACGTGAGCGGCGAAGAAAGTGAGACCCAACTTAAAATGAGGGCAGAGCGCATAGGTATTCAAAACAGTGATTGCTATGTGATTTGTGAAACCTCATTGAGCAATTTATTGACCCTGCTAAATGGCGACTTACCTGAATTGCTCATCATTGATTCCGTTCAAACTTTATCAAGTGAATTAATTGATTCTCCTCCGGGCAGTATCAGTCAAATAAAAGAATGCACTGCAGAGTTATTGCGCTTTGCTAAAACTACTAGCATTCCGGTATTCTTAATCGGACACATTAATAAAGATGGCAATATTGCAGGTCCGAAAGTGTTAGAGCATATGGTTGATACTGTGCTGCAATTTGAAGGCGACAGACATTACAACTACCGCATACTTCGAACCCTTAAAAACAGATTTGGATCTGCCAGTGAAATTGGCATCTATGAAATGAAAGGCAATGGTCTTAGGGCCATTGAGAACCCTTCCGAAATCCTAATCAGTGAGCGCGATGAAGTATTGAGTGGCATATCAATTAGTTGTGCAGTAGAAGGCATAAGACCCATCTTACTTGAAACACAAGCTTTGGTGAGCTCAGCTGTTTATGGTACACCGCAAAGAACCTCAAACGGTTTTGATTTAAGACGATTGAGTATGTTGTTGGCCGTACTTGAAAAACGCTGTGGCTTTCAATTGGGCGTGAAAGATGTGTTCATCAACATTGCTGGCGGCATGAAATTAGAAGACCCTGGGCTGGATTTAGGCATAGTGGCTTCTATCTTATCTTCTTACCAAAACATTGCCATTGACAAACACATTGCCTTTGCTGGTGAGGTAGGCTTGAGTGGTGAAGTAAGAGCAGTTGCCAGAATTGAGCAAAGGATATTAGAGGCAGAAAAACTGGGCTTCAAAGCCATTATGATTTCAAAATACAACAAAGGCATTCAGAGTAACGCCAATAAAATTGAATTGGTACAAATTGGCAAAATAGAAGAAGCCTTTGAATATTTATTCGGATAACGCTATGAAAAACAAACTCACCTATTGGATTTTAGCAGGACTTATTGGCGGTATAATTGCTGGCGCCATTGTTAACCATTTATTCCATAATGACCCTAGCAGTTTGCAATTGTATATTGACAACACTAAACTGGGTAGCTATGTGTTTCTTAAACTCATCAAGCTCATTATTGGACCTTTGGTATTAAGCACCCTGGTAGTTGGTGTGGCCAATATTGGCGATGCTAAATCAGTTGGCCGAATGGGCGTAAAAACCATAGCTTGGTTTGTATTTGCGAGTTTAATGTCTTTAACCTTGGGCTTGGTTTTAGTCAACACGCTTCAGCCTGGTGCCGCCTTTACCGATCAGGTACAACACCTAAGTAGCAGTCAAATTCAAACCCAAGAATTTACCTTATTACACTTCATTGATCAATTGTTCCCTGAAAATATTGTAGTGGCTTTATCAACCCACAAAACAGTCTTGCAAATCGTTGTATTTTCAGTATTTTTTGGCTTGGCCTTATCTGCCACTGGCGAAAAAGGCAAACCGATGATTGCCATGATGGATTCATTGGCCCATGCAATGCTTAAACTTACCAATTACATTATGTGGTTGGCCCCACTTGCTGTATTTTCTTCTATTTCAGTAGTAATTGCTGAAAAAGGAATTGGCATCTTGGCGGATTACAGCAAATTGATTGCTGTTTTTTACGGCGGTTTAGCGCTCCTTTGGGTGGTATTAATCGGCTTTTGTTATCTCATGATCAAGCAAAAAACTTGGTCTTTATTGAGCCATATTAAAGAGCCTTTGATGCTAGCCTTTGCTACTGCAAGCAGTGAGTCTGCTTACCCAAAATTATTGAACCAATTAGATCGATTTGGCGTCAAAGAAAAAATCAGCAGTTTTGTTTTACCACTGGGGTATTCATTTAACCTCGATGGCAGCATGATGTATATGACCTTCGGTTCGTTATTGATAGCGCAAGCTTATGGCATAGACTTGAGTATTTCACAACAAATCACCATGCTATTGGTGCTGATGGTAACCAGTAAAGGGATTGCTGGTGTGCCCAGAGCCTCTTTAGTGGTGATTGCTGCCACTGTTGCAGGATTTGGTATACCAGAGGCAGGCTTAGCCTTGTTGTTGCCTATTGATCAGTTTTTAGACATGGGCAGAACAGCCACTAACGTGGTTGGAAACGCTGTAGCCACTGTGGCCGTTAGTAAAATGGAAGGTGAAACCATTCACCATTAAGCCGCGGATTACTTCTTTGCAAACATTCAATTAATCGCTTACTTTTGCACAACTATTTGTAAAACTTATGCCTTATTTATTTACCTCAGAATCGGTATCAGAAGGACACCCAGATAAAGTGGCCGACCAAATCAGTGATGCCCTCATTGACAATTTTCTTGCGTTTGACCCACAAAGTAAAGTGGCTTGTGAAACCCTGGTAACAACAGGACAAGTGGTTTTAGCTGGTGAGGTTAAATCATCTGCTTACCTCGATGTTCAAACCATCGCTAGAGATGTGATCAAGAAAATCGGTTACACCAAAAGTGAATACATGTTTGAAGCCAATTCTTGTGGTGTATTGTCTGCCATTCACGAACAATCTTCAGACATTAACCAAGGCGTTGATAAAAAGAAAAAAGAAGAACAAGGTGCTGGTGACCAAGGTATGATGTTTGGTTATGCCTCAGTTGAAACGGATAACTACATGCCGTTAGCCCTTGATTTATCGCATAAAATTCTAATTGAATTAGCAGCGTTAAGAAGAGAAAACAAAGCCATTAAATACTTAAGACCTGATGCTAAAAGCCAAGTAACCCTTGAGTATAATGATAAAAACGAACCCGTTAGAATTGATGCCATAGTGATTTCAACTCAACACGATGACTTCGATTCAGAAGCTAAGATGTTGGCTAAAATCAAAAAGGATATGGTTGATATTCTTATCCCAAGAGTAAAAGCCAAATACCCTAAATACAAGAAATTATTCAATGATAAAATCACTTACCACATTAACCCTACTGGCAAATTTGTGATTGGTGGTCCGCATGGCGATACTGGTTTAACAGGTCGTAAAATCATTGTTGATACTTACGGTGGTAAAGGTGCTCATGGTGGTGGTGCATTCAGCGGAAAAGATCCTTCAAAGGTTGATAGAAGCGCTGCTTATGCAACACGTCACATTGCTAAAAACTTAGTAGCTGCAGGTTTGTGTAAAGAAGTATTGGTTCAAGTGAGTTATGCCATTGGTGTAGCAAAACCAACCAGTATCAATGTCAATACTTACGGTACCTCTAAAGTAAAAATGACTGATGGCGAAATCGGCAAAATCGTTGCTGAGATTTTTGACATGCGTCCATACTTTATCGAACAACGCTTAAAGTTAAGAAACCCTATCTACAGTGAGACTGCTGCTTATGGTCACATGGGTAGAGAATCTAAAGTAGTTACCAAAACGTTTAAATCTCCTGAAGGAAAAACCAAATCTGTTAAGGTTGAATTATTCACTTGGGAAAAACTAGATTACGTTGATAAAGTAAAAAAAGCTTTCAAATTGAAATAACATCAAGGGGCTCACAAGGCCCCTTTTTTACGATATGATTGAGCGCATTCACAAAGCCATAGATTCAAAGGCAAAGATTTGGGCCATTGCCCTGCTTTGGTGCCTTTTAATCAGCAATTTGATTGTGCCGCGTCAATGGGGATTTTATGGCAAAGGTGACTGGGATCTAACCTATTCAACCTTTGAAATGGCAAGGTCAAGCATTGTTGATTACCATCAATGGCCGAGTTATCAGCCTTATGCAGCCTTTGGTAGCGATATGGATGCCAACCCACAGTCTGTAGTGGTTTCCATTTACTTTATTCCTGTTTTGTTATTGGGCACATTTTACGGATTGAAGTTCAGTGTTTTCCTATCAATGTTGATTGGCTTCTGGGGCTTTTTCAAATGGTTTAATCGTTTGCAATCAGATCAATTCATTACCCTTTGCATGAGTTTAATTACCATCAGTGCCTCATACTTTAGCAGGCATATTTGGGAAGCCGGGCATTCTAATTTTATGCATGCTTATTGGTTGCCGTGGTGTTTCTATTGGTTTGATGTCTTTAAACAATCAGGAAAATTCAATGCCTGGATAAAAGGCAGTTTGATATTAGCCTTACCGATAGCTGGCGGTGCGCCTTTAATATTCATCTTCATTTTATTGAGTTTGTGTTTGTGGAGCATTGGTTTGTGGTTGAACAAAACCGTTAAAAGCAAATGGTTACTGTATATTTGTTTTGCATTTGTAGTGGCCTTGTTATTAAACGCCTGGAAGATTATGCCCGCCATGGATTTATGGCAAACCCAACCCAGATTGGTAACTGATGATAGCAGTATATCTCCTGTGGTTTGGTTATGTGCTTGGTTAGACTACCCTATTGATAGCAAAACCCCTCATCAATGGCATGAAATCAGCATTGGATTTCCACTCATACTTTTGCTCTTAGCCTTGTTTAAAATCAAAGCCATTAAAGGCTTTAAAACTTGGTTGATACTTTCAATTACGGTTGTATGGATCAATTTAGGCAATTTTCCAAGCATGGTTAATCCTTGGTATGTATTGCATCATTTTGTGGGTATTTTTGATGGTATTCGAGCCCCTTATCGCATAGGATTAATCAGTTTATTTGCTGGCGCAGTCCTCTGCGTTAAAACCCTATCATTATACGATGATAAAAAACTGATTTACATTATTTTAATTGGTTTTACTTTGAGCCAAGGTTTAAATTATTTTTCTATCAGCAATGGCATGGTTTTTAGCCCAAGAATAGAGACTATTGCCAGCGTGCAATCCAAACACGCAGTAGTTAAATTGAAAACGGAAAAGGACTTGATGTTTCCGCAAATTCAACAGCAAAATTTCGTTGTCAATGCGTATGAGCCTTTGCACTTAACCCCTGTGGGCGACACCCTAAACACCTTTATTTCCGGAGCAAGTCTTGAATCATTTAGCCCTAATAAAATAGATTACACTGCCACAGATTCTATGGTGATATTGAATATGCGTTACCAATCTCAATGGCAACTGAAAGGCCAGGGTAAACTAACCAATCACAATGGCTTATTGGCCATACAGCAAGCCTCAGGGAAAGGCAGTTTAAGCTATCAGAATCCTTTGTTTAGCAAAGGCCTTATTATAAGTCTATTGACTGGATTAGTGATTTTTGCCCTTTGGTCTCTAAGGTTCAGAAATGTGTTCATTCAATTAACACTTGAGGGCGTTATAAATGCCATTACCAGTGTTTAATTAATTGCCTATTCCAAACATACAAGGTGTTTTGCCCAATTGAATGGTATTGTTTCTATACCATTGAACAGGTTGACAAATGATCATTTCTTGTTCGCCACCAATATCAAAAGCAATGAGCAATTTAGTATTGGCTTGTAACATTTGGGTCAAGTCTTTGAGCATTTGTTCATTTCTGTAGGGCGCTTCAATAAACAATTGTGTGGTATGAACACATTGTTTTTCTAACAGCAATAATTGCTTGCGTTTCTCTTCCGTTTTACTAGGCAAATAGCCATTAAACTTGAATGATTGTCCGTTCAAACCGCTTGCGATTAGGGCCAATACAATAGATGATGGCCCTGTTAAAGGACTTACTCTCACTTGTTGCGCATGCGCCAATTGCACTATGCTATTGCCAGGATCTGCTATACAAGGTAAACCAGCCTCAGACATTAAACCAATTTCAGGATAGGTTTTAAACAAGGTCTTAAAGGTGTTCATTTGCTGCGCCATATTGTGTTTGTCCATTTCTTCTATATGGACCTTATCCCATACTATTCCGGGGTGAACGCGTTTTAAATAATGCCTAGCTGTTTTGGCATTTTCAACAATAAAACAAGGGATAGATTGTATCTTTTCAATCACTTTTTGAGGAATGCTCCAATGAACATCTGCCTCATTGATTGGAATGGGCACTAAATACAACACACTTTTATAGGCTAATGGCATAAAATTCTGAAATTCTGTTACAATATTCAGTAATTTTGTAGAGAGCTGTATCAATTGATGAAAAAAACCTCAATATTATGTTTGTTTTACCTTGTTGGTATAGTGTCAATGGCGCAGACCATGGGGAATGAATGGATATTGCCTAATCAAAAATATTTTAAAATTCCAGTGGCCAAAAATGGCATTTACAGATTGGATTTTTCTTCGCTCATAAACGCAGCTACTGATATGAAAATGGATTTGACCACAGTCAATCCTAAAAAATGGCAAATGTATTGCAACGGTATTGAAGTACCCATTTATGTAGCCGGTGAGTCAGACAACATTTTTAATAGCTCAGATTTTATTGAGTTCTATGGAAAAGGCAATGACGGTGCACTTGATCAAGCCTTATTCGAAAACCCGAATGATTTAGCCAATACAGCTATCAGTATGTATACAGATACTGCTTATTATTTTTTAACCTGTTTGCCTGGATCAAGCACTAGCACACCTTGGCACATGAGCCAATACCGCAACAGCGCTTATGCGAATTTCACAGTTGAACCTTATTGTTGGGTTGAGTCAATGGTAAAATATGCTGATGAATACAACCGAGGCCAAAAAGCGTTGGTATCGAGTTCTGAATCAGAAAACCCTGACTATACAAGGGCTGAAGGATATTGCAGTCAATATTTTGGCAATGGCAATAATTATACTGCTTTGAATCTTGCGCTTAACACAAAACTATTAGCCAATTCTGGACCGATGGCTAAACTGACTTTTAGTGTTGTAGGTGGCAGTAATCAACTTGCCATTCAAAACGACCACCATCTTAAATTATACAGCAGCACTGATAATTTCAGTTTTCAAACAGAATTTGATACCACTTACGAAGGGTTTGACATCATTAAAAAGAGCCTTGATTTGCCATTGAGCCGTTTAAGCAATCAAAGCACATATTTTAAATTTGAAAGTCAATTCATAAGCGGAGTTACCTATCAAGCGCACGCGATCAACTATGCCAAACTACAATATCCAAGACAATTGGATCTCGATAATTTGCCGCGCTTAGGTTTTGCATTATACGGCAATAATAGCCCTAGGCATTTGGATTGGAAAAATTTACCCAGCAATTTTAAATCAGCTATTGTTTACGATTTGAACAATGGCGTACGCATACGTGCCGAAAAATACAACAGCAACAGTGCGCGCTGTATAGTGCCACCTAGTAATGGTTTGAGTGAATATTGGGTCTGTGATAGTTCAGACATTATCTACCTTCAACCCTATCAAATTGTAGCTGGTATAAGCTCAGAAACCACTTATGATAGTCTGCTAACATTTGATCCGAAAACCAGCATCAATCAAAACAAAATGATAGTGGTATCGCATCCAAAACTTATGGGCGAAACCATGCAAGACTATGTGGCTTATAAAAACACAACCGCGCATACAAGTCCTTGCAAAAGCATCAGTATACAAACCTTGTACAACCATTTTAGTTATGGCATTCCGCATCCAATTGCGCTTCAGCGATACATTCAGTATTTGCTCAAACAAGGCGATTCCACTCTGAAGTTCATGCTATTGGTGGGCAGAGGTTATCAAAGTAATTTGGTGCGTTCTAATAAGCTCAATAAAAATTTAGTGCCTGCCATAGGTGTGCCAGCCTCTGACAATCTTTTTTCTTGCATGCAAAAAGATTCTAATTTGGTGCCTGCAATTGCTACCGGCAGATTGTCTATAGATCAAGAACAAGACCTGAGCATTTATTTAAATAAACTCAAAACATACGACGCACAACAAGATGCTCTATGGCGTAAACAGTGTCTGCACTTAGCTGGTGGCGATAACATTTTCCAAACCAATCTCATTAAAAACAAACTCGATGCCTCTGCCAATTGGGTTAAGAGCAAACCACTTGGTGGCTCGGTAAATACTTTCACTAAATCTGCAGTTGGTATTTCTGAACCTTATTTAAAAGAAAAAGCGATTGAGAATGTGAACCAAGGTGTGCAAATGATCACCTTTTTAGGACATGGTTCAGCTGCCGTTACAGACATTGACATTGGCGACACTTCAGAATACCGTAACACCAATAAATACCCCATTTTTTATTTTAATGGCTGTAGCATTGGCAATCCTTGTTTAGGCCCTCCGGCAGCCAATATCAAACTCTCAGGAGAACTGTTTGTGAAGAGTCATCAAAAAGGTGCGATTGCCTTTTTAGGTCAAACGGGTTTATCTGAATTAGGCTTGGTAGATCAACAAATCAACAATTTGTATAGACAAGCTTACGCCTTGAATTACAATGGCAATTATACTATTGGCGAAGCCATTCAAGACATGTTGTATGCCACTAACAATTACACTTGGACACTTAGTAGAATCCAAGCCAGAGAATTGTTTCTACAAGGCGATCCTTCGGTTAGATTCTATCAACCAACTGAGGCAGATTATGCCGTTTCAGATCCAACATTGTTCTTATACCCGAATAATGCAACAGCGGTTAGTGATTCGTTTGCTATTGGCATTCCAATTGAAAATAAAGGTCAATACAGTGCAGACTCTTTTAACGTGTTAATTGAAAGGCATTATCCAAATAATTTTATTGTTAATACGTATCGTTTTAGAGTAGCGCCTATTGCATTTAGAGATACCCTCTTTTTGTACATCAAATCCAAAGACATGGCCAGTGCGGGAATCAATCAATTCATAGTCAATATTAACTATGATTGGCAAGTACCTGAGAGCAATTACGCCAATAACAGAGCCGCTTTTAACCCCTATATTCCTGGCAATGGCATCAATTTAATTTTACCAAAACGCTTTGATATCGTTCATGATTTAAACAATGATACCGTTGAACTTAAGGCACAAGCCCTCAATCTGTTTGAAAAGAATTACCAATTTGTATTTGAAATTGATACCGTGCCGAGCTTTAATAGTCCTTGGCTAAAGAAAGACAGTACCGGCAGCATTATAGGACAGTTAAAATCATGGAAGGTTAAACTCATTGGTCAAAAAGACAGCACTGTGTATTATTGGCGTTGTAGAATATCTACCGGCACAGTGCAGGGTGGTTATTGGTCAGAAAGAAGTTTTGTTCATGTGTTCAATCATGCAGATGGGTGGTCTCAATCTGACTTCCCTCAATTTAGCAATAGTCGATTAAACAATATAGAACTGAATAGTAAGCGCAAAACTTTTGAATTTTCTGCAATTGCAGAAAAGGTATACGTCAATACTTACGTCGATAAAAAACCAAACTTCGGTATTAAAAAAGGTGGTCAAGCGGCCATGTCTTTAAACCCTGGTGCTTCAGACAATATTGTTGCAGTATTATTTGATCGCAACACTTTGCAACAAATACAATTGCCCGGCATTTTTAATCCAAATAAATTCTATGGCATGGACTATTATGAAAACGCCCTTAAAGCCTATAACTTTTCATTAGATCCGAGCAATGCTAATAACTTTATTCGTTGGGTTGATTCTATTCCAGACAGCACCAATGTGGTCCTTTGTAATGTGAATGGTATACCGCCAAATTATTTTACGCCTCAAGTCTTAAATGCCTTTGAAAAATTAGGTGCCGAATTGGTTCAACACATCAATAGCAACTTAACCTCTTATGCCATGATTGGGAAAAAAGGCAGTGCAATAGGTACAGCTTTGGAAGATACTGGCAACTATTACGATGGTAAAGGCGGATACATAGAACTTGAAAAAAACCTATTGGGTAAAAGAGGTTTTGGCCGCTTGAGTTCTGAATGGATTGGACCAACCAGTCAATGGCATACCGTTTATTTTCATAGCCATACACAAGAACCTAATCCTTACGATAGTTTAAAGATAACGGTGCACGCCATCCATCAAAACGGAAAAGATACTTTGTGGTTTAAGAACATAACCCAACAACCAATTGATATCAGCAGCATTCCTGCTCAAACCTTTCCGAATATTTATTTAGAAGCGCAATTTAAAGACAATCAATTTTACACCCCACCACAACTGAAACATTGGCGTGTAACTGCCAGCGATGTGCCCGAAGGGAGCTTAAACCCAAACATCAATGCTTCAGTATGGCGCGATACCCTCAGACAAGGTGAAAATTTTGATTTTTCAATGGCTTTTCAAAACATCTCTAAAATGCCATTTGCTAAAGGTTTGCAACAACAAGTGATCATTTACCAAGTTGACACGAAAGATACTGTTTTTAATCAAACCTATACCAGCACAGACAGTTTAAAGGCCAATGCCTTTTTTATGGTACCTGCTAAATACTCAACCAAACAAATGAGTGGCAGATATGCTTACACCATCAAAGTTAATTTCAGCCCTTATCAAAAGGCCATTTTACCAGAACAATCTTTGAGTAACAATACGGCTGTTAAATATTTTTATGTGATTGCGGACAATATCAACCCCCTATTAGAAGTTACTTTTGATGGCAAGCGCATTATGAATGGTGAGATTGTTTCTGCTAAACCTTTGATCAATATTATAAGCAAGGATGAGAATAAACTCAACTGGCAGTCTGATAGTAGTCGCATAAAAATTTGGTTGAAAAAACCAAATAGTACCCAATTTGAGGCAATTGATTTCGACAGTTTTAATGTAAAATATTTTCCCGCCACGAATGCACAAAACCTAGCAAGAGCAGAGTTTCAACCAACGCAATTAAAAGATGGGATTTACACCCTAAAAGTGCAATCTATAGATGCCAGTGGTAATTGGGCTGCACCTACAGAATACAGCATACAATTTTCTGTGATTGGCAAAAGTTCAAGCACTCACTTTTATCCTTATCCAAATCCATTTACCAGTTCTATGCGCTTTGTGTTTACTCTAACAGGCGATGAGGTACCTGAGAAAATTGACATTAATATTATGACCATACAAGGTCGAATTGTGAAACAAATTCACAAAGCAGATTTAGGCCCAATTAGAATTGGCAACAACATCAGCGAAGTGGTATGGGATGGCACAGATGAATTTGGCGATCGACTGGCCAATGGCGTGTATTTGTATGTGGTCAATATTCAACAAAATGGAGAACGCATTCAACAGTTAGATAATACAGAAGGCAATGCCCTACTTGAAGCAGACAAAAACAACAATCAATTATTCAAACAAGCTATAGGCAAAATTGTGCTTTTAAAATGAGATTAAGTCCCAAGATATTGTTATTATTAATTTTAAGTATTGCAGCTTATAACACAGGCTTTAGCGTCAATGACAATGCTGCATCTACCACTGAAATCAAAGCCCTTGGCTTACACCTACATCCTAATGTGATTTTTTGGCGCAAAATCATGAACTTAGATAAAGACAGTTGCTTAATCAATGTGCACGCCACTCGAACCATATTCACCACAATGAATGCATCAAATTGGTATGGCAGTACTCAAGATTTCAAGCAAAGAACCATTGATAGTTTTAAAAAGCTACATTGCATAGAGGACTCCCCAAGAGTAGTAGGCACTATGGGCAAGAGTTTCTTCTATGATTTTGAAAAGGTAAAAGACAAAGTGCCATTAGCCATGACCGCCTTTGAAAACAATGGAGTTGATGGCTGGTATGCCAAAGCCATACTTTTGATTGAAAGCCCTAATCAGTTGCAAAAATCAACCGCTGGTGCCTATGGTGCATTTCAGTTAATGCCTGGGGTTGCCAAACAATATGGATTAAAGGTAAACAAACAAATTGATGAAAGAGCAGATTTTGACCGCTCTGCTTATGCTGCTAGTCAGCTCATCAAAACCATTTGTATTCCCTATGCCAAACAAATACTAACAGATCATCAGATTGCATTCTATGAAACTGACCTTTGGTTTAAATTATTTGTGATGCATGTATACAATGCTGGGGCAGGCAATGTGAGAGAAGCCGTTAATGCTATTCCAGAGCCTCAGGCAGGCATTGCGCTCATTCAACAGCTTTGGAATACCAGTGCAGGCAGATTTAAAACCTCTTCTCAGAATTACTCTCAACTGATTTTAGCAG
>JAURIG010000044.1 GCA_030832905.1 Bacteroidota bacterium | reverse complement strand
GCATTGCCATCAAGACCCAATTCATGTTGGAAAGGGAAGTTATAGCCACCAAAGTAGAACGATACAATAACAGCAGATGAAATGAACATGTTAATGTATTCAGCAAATAAGAAGAAACCCAATTTTAAAGAGGAGTATTCTGTGTGGTAACCACCAATTAATTCTGTTTCACATTCAGGTAAATCGAATGGTGCTCTGTTGGTTTCAGCAAAGGCGCAGATTAAAAAAATTAAGAAGCCCAAAGGTTGGTATACCACATTGGCTATGCCAGCGTCTTGCTGCATCACAATTTCTTTTAAACTCAAAGTGCCGGTGCTCATCACCAAAGCAATAATGGCTAATCCCATAGCGATTTCGTATGAGATCATTTGAGATGAAGCTCTGATAGCACCCAACAAAGAGAATTTGTTGTTTGAAGCCCAACCACCAATCATGATGCCGTATACGCCTAAAGATACTACACCAAATAGATATAAAATGCCAACGTTTAAGTCAGCGATTTGTAAGCTGAAGGTTTGACCAAACAATTCTAAGTTGCCACCCCATGGAATCACCACACCGGTCATAAGCGCGGTTAACATGGCAATACAAGGGCCAATAATAAACAACCACTTGTTAGAGACTGAAGGAATCAATTCTTGTTTCATGAACATTTTGATACCATCTGCTAATGGTTGTAATAAACCAAAAGGACCAGCTCTGTTAGGGCCTACACGGTCTTGCATAACAGCCGCGATTTTGCGTTCACCAAAGGTGGCGTATAAAGCCACCAAAAGGGTCACTGTAAATACGGTTACAACTAATATGGCTTTGAAGAGTATTGGATCCATGAATTATTTTTGATTGTCAAGGTTGTTAGGGTTAAGGGCGCCTTCGCCAAGGTTGACTTTTTCGCCATGTGGTTTGGCTCCAATCATTCTGAGCGTGTCCATTTTAATGTTGCGCAATTGCTCGTAATGGTTGGCAGAAATCACAGAATGTCTGTTCACTTTTGATGGACCTTCTATTGTCCAATCACTCATTTGTTTTTTATCGAAACGGCATTCATTGCAAATCCATGCAGTACTGCCATCAGCATTGTCTTCTACTTCGCCCCACTCGTCTTTGCGAGCAGTTACACGCAATACTTCTTCGCCAGAATTCCATAGTCTAACTTTGCCGCAGCATTGTTTGCAATCTCTATGGGCATCGATTGGTTTTGTGTACCAAACTCTGCTTTTAAAACGGAAGGTTTTATCTGTTAAGGCACCTACAGGGCAAACATCAATCATGTTGCCTGAAAAATCATTGTCTATTGCTTTTTCAATATAGGTTGAAATTTCAGCGTGGTCGCCTCTGTTGATTACACCATGGCAACGGCCATCAGTTAATTGATCGGCAACTTTTACGCAACGGTAACACAAAATGCAACGGTTCATGTGCAATTTGATTTTGTCGCCTAAATCAATCGGTTCGTATTCGCGTTTATCAAATTCAAAACGGGTAGCCGCTTTGCCATTTTCATAAGATAAATCTTGTAAATGACATTCACCAGCTTGGTCACAAACAGGACAATCTAATGGGTGATTGGCCAATAAAATTTCAACCACACCTGCTCTGGCTTCAAGATTCTCTGGTGAGGTGATGTTTCTTACCACCATGCCTTCTGCCACTTCAGTTCTGCAACTGGCAACGGGTTTAGGAATTGGTCTAGGATCTTTTTCAGAACCTTGTTCAACTTTAACAATACAAGTTCTGCAATAACCACCGCTGGTTTTTAGCTTGCTGTAGTAGCACATAGCAGGAGGGGCTACATCGCCGCCAATCATACGAGCAGCCTGTAAAATGGTGGTGCCTTTTGGCACTTCAACTGGTATATCGTCTATTGTAAGTTTTACCGTAGTCATATGGCTTAAGCTGTGGTGTTCAATCTGTAATAATGTTTGATGTCTTTAATTTGTTCTGGGTGCTTAACGTAAGCTTCAAATTCACTTCTAAAATGTCTGATTGCGGCGGCTACAGGCCATGCAGCAGCTTCACCCAGTGGGCAAATGGTTTTGCCTTCTATCTTGCTTTGGATATCCCAAAGTAAATCGATGTCTTGCAAAGTGCCTTTGCCGTCGAGTATCTTCTTAAGGATTTTTTCCATCCAACCAGTACCTTCTCTACAAGGACTGCATTGGCCACAACTTTCGTGGTGATAGAATCTCGAAAACGTATATAAATTTTTGATGATGCTGGTGTCTTCGTCCATGGCAATAAAACCACCTGAACCCAACATAGTGCCAGTAGCAAAGCCACCATCGCCTAAGCTTTCATAGCTCATTAAACGCGGCTCGCCATTGGCGGTTTTTAAAATCAATTCGGTAGGTAAGATAGGTACTGAAGAACCACCCGCCACAACGGCTTTTAGTTTTTTACCATTGCGAATGCCACCGCAATAGGCTTCTGAATAAATGAATTCTTCCACTGGTAAACCCAACTCAATTTCGTATACACCAGGTTTATTGATATGCCCTGATGCTGAAATTAATTTTGTGCCAGTGCTTCTACCTACACCTATTTGTGCATAGGCTGCTCCACCCATTTCAACAATAGGCACAACAGCGGCTATGGTTTCAACGTTGTTAACCACAGTAGGACATCCGTATAAACCAGCTATTGCAGGGAATGGCGGTTTAATTCTTGGATTACCGCGTTTGCCTTCAAGACTTTCAATTAATGCAGTTTCTTCGCCACAAATGTAGGCGCCTGCTCCAACTTGAACATACACATCAAGATCAAAACCACTGCCCATAATGTTTTTGCCTAATAGGCCGGCATTGTAGGCTTCTTCGATGGCTTGTTCTACAATTCTTGCTACATAAAAATATTCACCTCTAATATAGATATAGGCTGTATTAGCGCCTAAGGCAAAACTAGAAATGATAACCCCCTCAATTAAAATATGAGGAATGCGTTCCATTAAGTAACGGTCTTTAAACGTGCCAGGCTCAGATTCATCTGCATTCACTACTAAGTAGCGAGGCACACCTTCTGGTTTGGCCAAAAAGCTCCATTTCATACCGGTAGGGAAACCTGCACCTCCACGGCCTCTTAAGCCTGAGGTTTTAACTTCTTCAACCACGGCGTCAGCGCTCATGGTTTTTAAAGCCTTTTCCATACTGCTATAGCCGCCATTGGCTTTATAAACATCCAATTTTTGAATGCCTGGAATGTGGTCGTTTTTAAGTAATAACTTTTTGCTCATGACGATTAACAGTATCTGCTATGGGTGTCTTTTTGTTTGAGTTCGTTTAACAAGCCATCCACTTTTTCAATGGTAAGGCTTTCGTGGTAATCAGCGCCCACCTGAAGCATTGGAGCGGTGCCACAACTGCCCAAGCATTCTACTGCTCTTAAGGTAAATTGGCCGTCTGCAGTGGTTTCACCCATTTTAATGCCTAAGCGTTTTTCTAGGTGGTCCATGATGTCTTCAGCACCAGATAACCAACAACTACTGGTTCTGCAAACTTCAATTAAACATTTGCCAACTGGTTGTAAGTTGAACATGGTATAGAAAGAAGCTACTTCGTATACTTCAATCGGTTTAAGGCGCAAGGTTTCTGCTACTAAATCCATGGTTTCCGGACTTAGCCATCCGCCAAATTCAGCTTGTGCAATATGTAAAACCGGAATCAAAGCTGATTTGTGACGTCCTTCTGGATATCGCTTCATGATCTTTTGAATCAACTCGTAGGTATCTGGTTTAAAATGTATGGTGTTTGTTGCTGACATGTGTTTACTATCTGTTTTACGCGTCGAGTTCTCCTGCAATAATGTTCATGCTACTCATGGTTAAAATGGCATCGCTTAACAATCCATTTTTAATCATTTCTGGGTAGGCTTGGTAATAAATAAAACAAGGTCTTCTAAAATGCAATCTGAAAGGGGCACGACCACCGTCGCTGATGAGGTAAAAACCTAATTCGCCATTGCCACCTTCTACCGCATGGTATACTTCTCCTTTAGGAACAGCTGTTTCACCCATCACGATTTTGAAATGGTAAATCAAGGCTTCCATTTTGCTGTAGACATCCTGTTTGTCTGGTAAAAAGAATTCTGGTACATCTGCGTGGATTGGTCCGGTAGGCAAACCTTCAAAGGCTTGCTTAATGATGCCGTAGCTTTCCCACATCTCTTGTATTCTGACCATGAATCTGTCATAGGTATCGCCGTTGTTGCCAACTGGAATTTTAAAATCAAAGTCCTGATAGCTACAGTATGGTTGCGCTACACGCACGTCGTAGTCAACACCAGCTGCTCTTAAATTAGGGCCTGTAAAGCCATAAGCCAAGGCCATTTCAGCACTAATAGGGCCGCAGTCTATGGTTCTGTCCATAAAGATTCTGTTGCGTTCTACTAAGCTTTGAAACTCTTTTAAAAACTCAGGGAATTCTTTTAAAAAGGTAGCGATTTTATCGGTTGCAGTTTTAGATAAATCTCTCTCCATGCCACCAATACGGCCTATGTTGGTGGTCAATCTGGCACCACATATTTCTTCAAAAATTTCATATACCTTTTCTCTCATTTGGAAAAAGTATAAGAAGCCAGTGGTAGCACCTGTATCTTGACCAATAATGGTTGTACAAATAATGTGGTCAGCAATGCGCGATAATTCCATTACGATTACACGAATGTATTCTGCACGCTTTGGCACTTGGCAACCAATAAGTTTTTCAACGGTCATGTGCCAACCCATATTATTGATAGGCGATGAACAATAGTTCAACCTGTCTGTTAATGGCGTTATTTGGTTGTATGGTCTGTGCTCGGCAATTTTTTCGAAAGCTCTGTGAATGTAACCCACAGTTGGCACCGCATCAACAATAATTTCACCGTCCATTTTAAGAACGTTTTGAAATATACCATGGGTGGCCGGATGAGTAGGACCAAGGTTTAGAATGTTGTAAACCTTTTCTACTTCAATAGCATCTGATTTGTGAAGGTCTTTCATAGATTATCTGCCAAACATTTTATCGTTTTTATCGTCTCTTGAGCCATCCTCTAAAGGATATTCCTTGCGCATAGGATAGTAATTCATTTCATCCATGTTAAGGATGCGGGTTAGGTTAGGGTGGCCATCAAATTTGACCCCAAAGAAATCGAATTCTTGTCTTTCCATCCAATTGGCAGCTGGCCATAAATCTGAAGCTGTTGGGATGTGAACATTGTCTTTAGACAACCAAGTTTTAACCCTAATGCGTTGATTGCTGTGCATGTTGTGCAATTGGTACATTACACCAAATTCAGCGCCTGTTTGATCAGGCATGTGAATGACACAAAGTGTAGTTAAAAAATGAAAGCCTAAACCTTCTGTTTGTTTTAAGTAACTTAAGACATCGTGAATGGCATCAACCTTTACCGTAAATACCGGAAAGTCATAATCCATTTCTGCTTTTATGAAATGAGCATCAAACTGAGCTTTCAAAGCTTGTTCAATACTGTCTTTTAATGTGTTGTTGTCCATATAGATTACTCAATACCGTATTGTTCAAGCATGGCTTTGTATTCTGGAGAATCGCGGCGGCGAATGCTTTCTGATTTCGTTAATTCTTGAATCTTTAAAATGCCATCCAAAACTTGTTCTGGTCTTGGTGGGCAACCCGGAATGTATACATCTACGGGGATAATTCTGTCAATACCTTGCAATACTGAATAGCTATCGAAGATACCACCACTGCAAGCGCAAGCACCCATGCTCAATACCCATTTTGGCTCAGCCATTTGTTCGTATACTTGGCGTAAGATTGGTCCCATTTTTTTAGAGATGGTCCCCATTACCATTAACAAGTCAGCTTGTCTTGGAGAGAAGCTCAAACGCTCAGATCCAAATCGCGCTAAGTCGTAATGCGATGCCATGGTAGCCATGAATTCAATGCCGCAACAAGATGTGGCAAAAGGCAATGGCCACAATGAATTGGCTCTTGCCAAACCAACCACTTTGTCTAATGAAGTGGCAAAAAAACCTGCGCCTTCTAGGCCTTCTGGTTGGTGTTCTGGTTTAATATCAACACTCATGATTTAAGTATAACGGATAAGATGAAGAAAGGTTCTTTATTTTTCCCAAGTTAATGCGCCTTTTCGGATAATATAAATTAAACCGATAACGACAAAGCCCATGAACATAAACATTTCAATCAAGCCAGTTAGGCCCAATTGCTTGAAGTTAACTGCCCAAGGGTACATGAAAATAACTTCCACGTCAAACAAGACAAATAAAATCGCCACTAAAAAGTATTTGATTGAAAAAGGGGTTCTTGCGTCTCCCTGAGATTCAATTCCACACTCAAAAGCATCAGATTTGATTTTAGAGTTCTTTTTAGGCCCGAGGGCATGTGTGGCGACCATTGATAAAACAATAAATCCTACTGCCACAACGAACATGAATAGAATAGGTAAGTAATCAGATAGATTATTGCCTACGTTTAAAAGTATCATTTTTTTGTGCTTTTTTTAATTGACGGACGCAAAAATAGGAAATAAGTCATTAAAAAAGCAGGGTTTACAGATTAATTTTAAGCAACTTTTATCAGGTTGTTTTGTAAACTAGATTACCCTAAAAAAATGCCAGCATTTGGTGGCCAGAAGATCGGCCAATTGGCCATGCCCTACAAGCCCATTTTATTGAGTATTAGCAAGGGCTCTACGGGTCTACCGTTGCTTACGCAAGCGGTGGTAATTTTAGCTTTAAGGGCTAAAACTTGCTCAGTGCCCACAAAAAGGCTTTGGTGAAAAATGATTTTTAGTCGGCCTTCTTTTTCAGCATGGGTATGCACCGTAAAGGTATCGCCACTTTTTAGGGCCTTTTTATATTCTATTTCAGACTTAATGACTACGGCATCATAACCGTCAATATGCAATTGGTTAAAGTCTAAATCAAAGGTCTTGAGGTATTCATGACGAGCGTGTTCTAAATAGTTTTGGTAAACCGCGTTGTTGACTATGCCTTGTAAGTCCAATTCATAATCCCTCACTTTAAATTCCAATATAAATGGCTGGCTCATATTATCCGTTAAATTGTGTCATGGCTTTTGAAGCCCCTTCTAGTAAAAAACTTTCAATGGCAGCTACCGCTTTTTGAATGGTGACTTCCACGGCTGCTTGTTCTTCGGCTTTCCATTTGCCCAATACAAAATCAATTTGTTGGTGCTTGTTGAATTGGCTGCCTATGCCAAATCGCATACGCGGATAATCGCCAGATTGCAAGGTGTCTTGAATGTTGCGCAAGCCATTGTGGCCACCGTGATTGCCTTTTAAACGGATGCGCAATTGGCAGCAGTCAAGGGCTAAATCATCCGTCACTACAAGGATTTCCTCTTTGTTGCTCTTGTATTGTTGCAGGTAATATTGAACGGCTTTGCCACTCAAATTCATAAAAGTGGTAGGCTTGATTAATACGAAGGCTTTGTTTTTGATGCGCCCCTCAGCCACCATCGCATGTTTGTTTAAAGCAAAGGTAGAGGCGTGTTTTTGAGCAAAGGCATCAAGGACTTCAAATCCGATATTGTGCCTTGTTTGATTGTATTCAGGACCAATATTGCCTAAGCCAAAAATCAGGGTTTTCATTCTGCTGTAGTTTCTGGAGTAATGGCTCGTCTTAAAACGAAGTTCTTACCTAAATAGACTTTTCTTACCAGTTCATCTTCTGCCAATTCTTCTGCTGAGCCTTGTTTCAAGAGTTTGCCTTCAAAAAGCAAATAGGCTCTGTCTGTAATGCTCAAGGTTTCTTGAACGTTGTGGTCAGTAATTAAAATGCCAATATTTTTCTTTTTGAGGGTATACACAATCTGCTGAATGTCTTCAACGGCAATGGGGTCAACCCCTGCAAATGGTTCGTCCAACAAGATGAATTTTGGGTCAGTGGCCAAGGCTCTGGCGATTTCTGTTCTTCTGCGTTCGCCACCACTGAGCACTTTGCCTAAGTTTTTGCGTACTCTGTTGAGACTGAATTCTTCTAAAAGGCTTTCCAGTTTAGCGTTTTGTTCAGCTGCACTCAACTTGGTTAATTCTAATACCGCTTTGATGTTGTCTTCAACGGTTAATTCTCTGTAAACTGATGCTTCTTGGGGCAAATAACCAACGCCCTTTAAAGCCCTTTTATACATGGGCAAATCAGTGATTTCAAGATCGTCTAAATAGATGTGGCCTTCGTCTGGTTTAACCAAGCCAACCGTCATGTAAAACGACGTGGTTTTACCTGCGCCATTTGGCCCTAATAAACCTACTATTTCACCTTGTTCAACATAGATGGTAACATCGTTTACTACGCGTTTTTGCTTGTATTGTTTGACCAGATTTTCTGCTCTTAATTTCATACGCTTGCCTTAACGTCTCGAATTTTTAATTGTAGATTTTTTTGCCCTTTAAACTCATTCATTTCTAATGAATAGCATACGTCAAAGGCTTGATTTTTACTTACCAATGGAAACAATTCACTCATGTTAAAGCCAATACCATCAAACTTTTTGCCATTTTGATAAGCCATTAATTTGAGGTGTTTTTCTTTGACAATTTTGCTCCCTGCATCTAAGACCTGATTGGTTCTAAAAATGGGGGTCATATTGCCGGGCCCATGGGGTTTAAATTGGTCAAGTAGGGTAAAGAATTTTCCGTTGATGTCATCAAAACCAATTTCAGTGTCGTAACTGATTTCTGGTGTTAACAATTCATCCGTACAATTCTTGCTGACGATTTCTTCGAATCGTTCGGTGAACAATTCAAAGGATTCTTTTTTAATGGTGAGTCCTGCGGCGTATTTGTGACCGCCGTATTGAACTACAATATCGCCACATGCGCCAATGGCGTCGTGAATATCAAAATTCTTTATGCTTCGGGCAGACCCTGTAAGCATCCCATTGACTTCTGAAAAAATAATGGTGGGCTTGTAATAGGTTTCTATCAGTCTGGAAGCCACAATACCAATTACCCCTTTATGCCATTTTTCACTGTATAAAACGGTGCTTTTTTTATGTCTTAAGACATGGTCGCGCTCTAAAATTTCTAAGGCTTCTTTGGTGATATCGTTGTCAATGTCTTTGCGCTCTGTGTTGTTTTCAATCAGGGTTTTGGCCAAAAACATGGCTTGGTGAAAATCCTCTTCAATCAATAATTTAACAGATGATTTTGCATCGGCAATTCTGCCTGCAGCATTGATTTTTGGCCCTATGCCAAACACAATATCAGCTACTTCGTATTCGTCTTTGATCTGATAACTTTGCAACAAGGCTTGTAAGCCTATGCAAGGATTTTCATTGAGTTTTTTTAATCCGTAATACACCAATATGCGATTTTCGTCGCGGATATCTACAATGTCACTGCAAGTGCTTACAGCCACTAAATCAAGGTATTTGTATACGTCTTCTATTGGTAAATCATTAGCAATGGCGTAGGCTTGAATCAATTTAAAACCAATGCCGCAACCAGACATTTCTTTGTAAGGGTATTGGCAATCTTTGCGTTTAGGATTCAATAAGGCTACCGCTTTTGGGAGTTCATCGCCAGGTAAGTGGTGATCGCAAACGATAAAATCTATGCCCAGTGTTTTGGCATAGTCAATGAGTTCAATTGAGCGTGTGCCGCAGTCTAATGCAATGATTAAACTGATGCCTTGTTCCTTGGCGTAGTCTATTCCAATTTTTGAAATGCCATAGCCTTCCTTGTAGCGGTCGGGGATGTAGTATTCAAGATTGGAGGTGTATTTTTTAAAATAGGAGTATACGGTTGACACAGAAGTGGTGCCATCTACATCGTAATCTCCATAGACCATTATGCGCTCGTGTTTTTGAAGGGCTAAAATGAGGCGGTCAATGGCTTTGTCCATATCCTTCATTAAAAAAGGATCGTACAAATCATGGAGTTGAGGTCTAAAAAATTTTTTGGCTTGTTCGAAGGTTTCAATGCCTCTTTGCAAGAGGAGTTGAGCAATGAGGTTTGGCACATTGATCAGCTCAGCCAGTTGAGAAACTTTTTGATCGTTTAATTTGGGTGATGCTGTCCAACGAAAGGCCATACGAAGTTGCGAAGATACAAAAAAAGTACCAACCTTTCTCTATCTGATTTTCAGTGAATTAGAGGTTTTTAGCCCCTTGGTCAATTAGAAGTTTTGTAGTTCAAGCAGGGCGGCATGCAAATGCTTTTTGGCTAAGAAATTATCTTCTAAATCTTTGGCCAATGGCACTGGGGTGTCAAGGCTGGCTACACGTTTAACTGGCGCATCGAGTTGGGTAAAACAGTGTTCTGAAATCCAAGCGGCAATCTCTGCACCTATACCACCAATGAGGGTGTCTTCGTGTAATACCAATGCTTTGCCGGTTTTCTTTACCGATGCTGCAACACATTCTTTGTCCCAAGGTAATAGGGTTTTTAAGTCCACAATATCAGCATCAATTTGCAATGCTTTGCAAGCTTCAATGGCCCAATGAACGCCCCAACCGTAAGTAATAATACTCATTGACTGACCTTCCTGTACAAGGCCTGCTTTGCCGATTTCAAGGGTGTAATAGTCGTCTGGCACCTCGCCTTCAATGCTTCTGTACAAGGCTTTGTGCTCAAAGAACAATACTGGGTTTGGGTCATTGATAGCGGCACACAATAAACCTTTGGCATCAAACGGATTGCTTGGGTATACCAATTTAAGTCCTGGTACATGGAAGAACCATGCCTCGGTGCTTTGGCTGTGAAAAGGGCCTGCGCCAACACCAGCGCCTGTTGGCATTCTAACCACTACATCTGATGCTTGCGCCCAACGGTAGTGGCTCTTAGCTAGGTTATTGACTATTTGATTGAAACCGCAGGTTACAAAGTCACTGAATTGCATTTCAACAATGGCTTTATAGCCCATTATGGATAGGCCATAAGCGGCACCCACTATAGAGGATTCAGTAATTGGGGTATTTCTGATTCGGCCTTTGCCAAACCATTTGTAAAAGTTATCTGAGATTTTAAAAACACCACCATATTCGGCAACGTCTTGTCCCATTAAGACAGATTTTGGATGGCGTTCTAAAGATTGTTTCAAGCCGTCTGAAATGGCATCTACCAATCGTTTGCTGCTGCTGTTGCCAGAGGGCTCAATGGTTTCATGTGTATAAGGGGCATACACATCATTGAGTTCTTCTTGAGTATCTGCTATGATTTCAGGTTCTTCAAATACAGCGGCTAAATCCTCATCCATGCCCATTTTCAATTCGTCATAGATGCTTTGTTTGAGCTCTTCATTGAGAATATTTTCGGCGTATAAATAAGCTTCGTAATTGGCAATGGGATCTTTTTTCGCCCATAGATCAAATAATTCTTGAGGAACATATTTGGTGCCACTGGCTTCTTCATGGCCACGCATTCTAAAGGTCATGCACTCCAACAAAACTGGTCTTGGTGCTTTGCGCATGCTTTCAGATAATTCAGTGACTTTGTGAAATACTTCTAAGATGTTATTGCCATCAATTTGGTAGGCTTCCATGCCATAGCCAATGCCTTTGTCAATGAATTGCTTGCATTTGAATTGTTCATTGCTGGGCGTGCTTAAGCCGTAGCCGTTGTTTTCAATTAAGAAGATAACTGGCAAACTCCATACAGCTGCAACGTTCATAGCTTCGTGAAAATCGCCTTCGCTGGTGCCGCCGTCACCACTAAAGACTAAAGAGACTTTGCCTTCATTGTTCAATAAATGAGCGGTCGATATACCATTGGCCACACCCAACATGGCACCTAAATGCGAGATCATGCCTACAATGTGGTAGTCATTGGTGCCAAAGTGGAAACTTCTATCGCGGCCTTTAGTAAAGCCAGATTTTTTACCTTGCCATTGGGCAAAGAGTTTTCTAAACGGGATTTGACGGGTCGTAAATACGCCTAAATTTCTGTGCAAAGGCATGATGTATTCGTCATTGTGCAAAGCAAGTGTAGCGCCAACAGAAATAGCCTCTTGACCAATGCCACTGAACCATTTGCCCACCTTGCCTTGACGCAAAAGAATCAACATTTTGTCTTCGATGATTCTAGGATAAAGTAAGCGTTTATAAATGTCAAGCAATTCTTGATTGCTCAAATGTTTACGGTTAAAATTCACAGGGCAAAAATAGGAAAATAGGTTGGATTTTCAGAACACAAGTGGGCTATTCAAAGGCTTTTTACGGTTCATGGTAGAGGTAAAATGTTGATTTAGTAATATGTAAATGGTTAACCCTCTATAGTATTTCTATTCAAGACAATTAAAATCATAGTTTTTGTAAAAGTCATAATTTCTAATAAGTAACTATTAAGGTTAAAACTAGAATTTGAACAGCAGCTAAAAGAACTATGTTTGAAATTCATTTTAAAATGGCACAATTGCCCAATAATCAAAGCTGTTAAATGCTATATTGGTTAATTATTATTCATAAAGTTTTGTATAATTGTATACATTAGAAGTTTTTAAGCTTTAATGTTTAAATAATATGACAACCTCAATAACGACAAATTAAATGTAAAATATATATGATTCCAGACTATCAATCATTAATGCTTCCATTATTAAAAATTCTTTCAGACGGAAAAGAACACAAATACAGAGACCTAATTGAAATTTTGGCTATTGACTTGAAATAGTCATATGAAATGAATAATAAATTCGACAATCCTAAAATCATAATCAAACCCCAATAATCCTAGCTCATGAAAAAATACAAAAAATTCTGGTTCTATTTACTACTAGCATTAAGTATATCAGTAACTGTATTGATAATAAACGATATCAATGATGCACTTATTCCTAAAATTATTCAAGATATAAATAGCGGTGTTATAGGTGCCATATTAACTACAATAATTACGCTTATTCTGCTGACCAATCAAACAGAAAGTCAAGAGAGTTTAACCAAATCATCAGTTGTGTATGAAGAAAAATTAAAAATTTTCAATTCTTTTTTAGATACGATAGGTACTTGTCTCGAGGATGGTAAATTAACTGCAGAAGAGATATCTAAAATCATTCAGAGTTTTTCTATTCTACGCATACATGTTTCTAATGCTAATGCATTAAAACTTGAAAAAACAATTTCTTCTATTGATAATTCGTTGTTTTATCATGATGAAAACTCTTTGCCAAATCTTGAAAGGTATGTGTCTTTATACACTGAATTGTCTAATGTTTTTCAAGATGAATTATATGGTGATAAATCTGCTGCAAATTTAAGAGCATTTGAGGTTAATAACTTCAAGAACATACTATACAGATCTAGAGAAAGTATAATTTTGCCAAATAATTTCAATGATTTACTAAATGTACTTAAAAGCAATCCACAAATTTTGCATTTTGGCAAAACAAGCAAAAAAACAATTGTTTTTAATGTCGATGATGAATTGTTAATGTCATTTACTAGGTTTAATGAATTCATGGAGCAGATGATTCACAATATTTCTAATGAAATAATTTTTAAATATGAGATTAACAAAAAGCTCATAAACGACAAGTCATATTGTGGTATTCCTTGGGTGAAACTTTATTATAAAAATGAGTATTTTGCTTACTATGCTGTATCAGAGTCAAAAAGACTCTTTGTAGGTAAAAATGATTCTGAAAAAAAACAGGTTGCAGCTATAGAATTATTTGAAGTTAACGAAATAGAAAAATTCAAATCTCAAATTAGCAAGGAATTAATAGGTGCTATCCAAAAAATTGATTTGAAAAGCAACACTTAAACGAGTAATTGCCATATTATCAATAAAATGTAATTATGGTCAAATGTATTTTAAATTTTAAACTAATTTTAAAATTTCACAACTTTACATTCTAAAAATAGGAAAATTAACAGATTATCGCATACAGAGAATGTCTGCAAATCCATGCGGCATTTGCTGTATATTTGCCACCCCATTCTGTGAAGGTTAAAGCATTTGTAGAGGCGTTTGGGAAGCATCATCGCGTTCAAGAATATTTGAGTCAAGTTCAATATTCAGGGCAGCATATTGCCCATTTTCAAGGATTGATAGGGTCTTCGGCTGCGGTGGTTTTAGCTGGGATTTTTTATCAGCAAACAGAATCCATGTTGATTTTGGTACCTGAAACAGAAGAAGCCGAATTCTTAAGAAGCGATTTAGAACACCTTTTGTCTGCCAACGATGTATTGCTATTGCCCAACAGTTTCAAA
>JAURIG010000043.1 GCA_030832905.1 Bacteroidota bacterium | reverse complement strand
AACATGGATGTAGATAGAATTAATTCTGAGTATTTAAATGCGTTAGATACTGCAGAAGTCCATTTTAAAGCTTTGGTTAAAGGCCCAGATACCCTCAGAGATTTACTTAAAAAACAAGTTTTAACAGAGGAAGACTTGGTTTTGAAATTGGGGGCCAGAGTCATGTTCATTAAAAATAATTTTGAGAAAGGGTATATGAATGGTACCATTGGAACGATTGTGGATTTTGATGAGTCTGGCTTGCCAATGGTAGAAACTTTAGCCGGCGATTTGATTGCTGTAGAAACTGAAAAATGGAGTATAGATGATGATCAAGGGAAATCAATGGCCTCATTTACTCAATTGCCGCTAAGATTGGCTTGGGCAATAACTGTTCACAAAAGTCAAGGCATGACCCTCGATGCTGCCATTATTGATTTAAGAAAATCCTTTGAGCATGGTCAAGGCTATGTGGCATTGAGTAGATTAAAGTCTTATGACCATTTGTATTTGTTAGGGTATAATGCAACTGCCTTGCAAATGGATCCCTTAGCTTTTAAAGCCGATAAACGTTTTATAGAATTGTCTGCGGCAACAGACCAACAATATGAATTATCTGAATTGGAAAAACGTTTCGATCTCTTTGTGAAGGCTTGTGATGGCATACCCTATAAGATAGCGAAAGAGAGTCTAAAACCAAGCGCTAAGAAAAGTAAAATGCTGGGTCAAACCACCCAAGATCAGACCCTAGAAATGCTACAAGCGGGGTGTGATATCCAAAGCATTGCCGATCAAAGAGGCTTAAGTGCCACCACTATTATCAGTCATTTAGAGAAACTAAAGCTCTCTGGTCATTCACTCAAGTTTAAGCAAATTCAATCGCCTAAAAAACAACAACAGTTGCTCAAGAAAGCCCTTAAACATTTAACCAAAACTTTGGACTGTTCAGAGGCTTCTGTCCCATTAAAATCTATCTATGAAGCCCTAGAGGGCAAACTCTCTTACTATGAGATTCGCCTGGGCTTATTGTTTGTTTTGTAATGGGCTAATGGCGTATATGGTAAAATCATTGTTTTGAAACTCAATGGGATAATTGAGTGGTATTTTTTCGCCAAATACGTGGTTTAATATCACTATGTGTTTTAAACCCTTATGGGCCAATGAATCGGTAAATTTCTGTTGAATTAATTGTTCATTGTAGGCCACCCAGCCTTTTCTATGAGCAAAATACATAGGGGTAGGAAACTCTCCACTATTGATGCAGATCAAATCATTTCTTTTTGATATTTTATCTAGTTCAGCTTCTAATTGCAATACGGGTTTGTAGTAATCTTTGATTACAAAATCATCGAGGTGATTGCCCAAGCCTTCAATGGCAATAGCCCATAAGATCAAATATTGGAATTTTAATTGATTGAGTTGACTGATGCCATAACCACTCACAATTGCAAGAATTGGTGCGAAAGGAATGATGTAATAGGAGTGGTGATAGAACGTAAAACCGCCTTTTAACATAATGGGCAAAAAGGCTAAAAACCCAATGCCAGATATAAATGCAATTTGTTTTTGTTTGTGTCTGTAGGCACTTATCCAACCCCAAACACAGAAAGCAAAGGCAATGAATTTAATAGCGGTTTCATAAAAGCGGTTAATGGTTTTGTCCCAATTTTGAAGCAATTCTAATCCGCCAACTAACATGCTTTTACCCATGAAGAAATGAACAAATTCATAGGTCTGATTCAGATAGGGTACCCAAACAAAATACCAAAAATAATTGATGCATAAAGCCAAAAAGCCTGTCAAAGCAAAAGCCATTTTGTTGCGCTGCAAAAACGGGCGATCAATCATGTAAGGGATAAACACAAACAATAGAAATACAACAGGGAGTTTGCTCAAAATGCCTAAACAAATCCAAAATCCAAACCACAACAAAGGTTTTAAGCGAGGGTTTTCAAAATAGTTTAAGCCTTGCTGGATACCGAAAAACATAAACGACATGGCCATGGTGTCTGGCATTATTTTTCTGGAGTAGGTAAACCATATAGAAAAGAGCAGAACTATGCTGCTATTAAAAGCAATTTGTGGGTTAAACTGTTTCTTTAATATGTTGTGAAAGGTCCAAATGCCAAGGCTAGAAATCAACAAAACGATGAGTCTGCCAAACCAATCATGATAACCAAAGACTAAAGATAGCAAGTAGATCAAATAGTTTAATACAGGGAACTCCATGCCGGTAATGCCCGTTTTTTCGCCAGCAATGTCAATTCGAGGAAACATGGGATTGGCATCGACTTCTAAAAAATTCCGACTCACCATTGTGACGGTTGTTTGACGCCAATTGTGGGTTAACTCTATTGGCGGATAATAGATGGCATAAAGTCTTAATAAAAAGGCAATGAGTATATAGAATCTAATGTCTTTAAAGAGGGGATGTTTGAGCATGTTTTTAACGGCCAATCGAACAAACTTAAGATAAATTATTTTAATTTGAGTTTTACAAAGCGTAATTTGCTTGAGTTTTTACAAGAAAGCTATGCGCTTAAATAAATACATCAGTGAATCAGGTTTGTGTTCAAGACGAGAAGCCGACAAGCTCATTAGCAATGGTAAAGTTTATATCAATGGTCAATTGGCTAAAATCGGGATGGAAGTTGGCATTGGAGATGTAGTAAGGGTTAATGGTAGAACACTTGAAGCCAGAACGGCTGATGATTTGGTCCTAATCGCATTGAATAAACCTGTGGGAGTAACCTCTACTACTGAGGCAGGGGTTAAAGACAACATTGTTGACTATGTCAATCACAGTCAAAGAATTTTTCCGATAGGCCGTTTAGATAAAGATTCTCAAGGCTTGATTTTATTAACCAATGAAGGCGATTTGGTCAATAAGATATTAAGAGCTGGTAACAAGCATGAAAAAGAATACATAGTCACGGTTAATAAACCCATTACTGAAGACATCCTTCTTAAAATGTCTATGGGTGTGCCCATGTTGGGCGTTATGACCAAGAAATGTAAGATCGTTCAAGAGGCGCCCACTAAATTTAGAATAACCTTAATACAAGGTTTGAACCGCCAAATCCGCAGAATGTGCGAACATTTTGGTTTTGATGTCATCAAATTAGAGCGCATAAGAATCATGCACATCGAACTTAAGGGTTTACCCTTAGGTGAATGGCGAGAATTGAGTGCCTCAGAACTTAGCATTCTGTTTGACGCTGTTCAAAAGTCTCAATCAGAGGTAAAACCACAATCGAATAAACCTACAAAGCCTGTTGCAAAATCAAGTTCCAAAATCAATAATGGCAAGTCATCAGAAGCAAAGGCTAAGCCATCAAAGCCTTTTAAGCGCTCATCAGGTAGTAAGCCTACCAATGCTAAAAAGCAAAATACCCAAGGTCGTCATAAACCCAAAAGAGGCCGAAGATAGCTGCTATGAGCTCTTTTGAGAGCTGATTAAAATTCAGTATTTTTGCCGTAAATGGAATTAGACAAGCATTATCTCCACGCTGAAGTTGAACAAAAATGGTATGCCTATTGGCAATCTAAAGGCTATTTTGATTCTCAGCCTGACCATAGAGAACCCTATACAATTGTTATCCCGCCGCCCAATGTGACAGGTGTATTGCACATGGGGCATATGCTCAATAACACCATTCAAGATGTCTTGATCAGAAAAGCCAGAATGGAAGGTAAAAACGCTTGTTGGGTGCCCGGTACCGATCATGCTAGTATTGCTACTGAAGCTAAGGTTGTAAAAATGCTTGCCGAGCAAGGCATACAGAAAAAGGATCTAAGTCGTGAGGATTTTTTGAAACACGCCTGGGATTGGACCCATAAATACGGTGGTATTATATTAGATCAACTCAAGAAATTAGGGGCAAGCTGTGATTGGAAAAGAACGCGCTTTACCATGGAAGAGGATTTGAGTACAGCAGTTACACAAGTGTTTGTATCTATGTACCGAGATGGTTTGATTTACCGTGGTACTAAAATGGTGAATTGGGATCCTAAAGGCCTAACTACACTTAGTGACGAAGAGGTTATATACAAGGAGAATAATGCGCAGTTGTATTATATCACCTATCCATTTACAGCACAAACTAAACAAGCTGTAACGGGTTTGTCAGATGGCTTGTGCATTGCTACAACCCGACCTGAAACTTTAATGGGAGATGTGGCTATTTGCGTGCATCCTGAAGATGAGAGATACAAGGCTTTGATTGGTCAAACCGTTATTGTGCCAATCGTTAATAGGGTAGTGCCAATTATTGCGGATGATTACATTGATCAGAGTTTTGGAACAGGTTGCTTAAAGGTAACACCTGCGCACGATGAAAATGATTATCGTATTGGAGAGAAATACCGTTTAGAAGCCATTGATGTGTTGACCGATGAAGGTAAAATCCACGAAAGAGCAGGGGCTTTTGTTGGCTTAGACAGATTTGCCTGCAGAAAACAAATAGTGAAAGACCTTGAAGAACAAGGCTTGTTGCAAAAAACAGAATCCATTAAAAATACAATTGGGCACAGTGAAAGAACGGATGCAGTCATTGAGAAAAAAATCTCTACTCAATGGTTTGTGAATATGCAATTGTTCATGGAAAAACATCCTGAAGTATTGGACCATGTAATGGACGATCAAATTGCTTTTCACCCAAGCAAGTTTAAAAATACCTATAAACATTGGTTAACCAACATAAAAGATTGGAACATTAGTCGTCAATTGTGGTGGGGACATAGAATACCAGCATGGTACGATGATTTCGGACATATGGTAGTGGCCTCAACTGAGGCTGAAGCCTTGATGCAATTTCAATCCTTGAATCCTCAAATCCAAGCTAAAGACATCAGACAAGATGAAGATGTTTTAGATACTTGGTTCAGTAGTTGGTTGTGGCCAATTTCTGTATTTGATGGATTCAAAGATTCAGCAGATTTTAAGTACTATTATCCGACCAATGATTTGGTGACGGGCCCTGATATTATATTCTTTTGGGTGGCTAGAATGGTTATGGCCGGTTATGCATTTACAGGTCAAAAACCTTTTTCAAATGTGTATTTTACTGGTTTGGTTCGCGATAAACAACGTCGTAAAATGAGCAAATCATTGGGTAATAGCCCTGAGCCATTAGAATTGATTGCACAGTTTGGCGCTGATGGTACACGCATGGGGTTATTGTTGTCTGCTCCAGCTGGCAATGACATTCTTTACGATGAGAGCCAATTGGAACAAGGGCGAAATTTTTGCAACAAAATTTGGAATGCCTACAGACTATTAGCCAGTCTGCCGGTTAAAGAAGATGCTGAAATAGACGCTAAGGTATTGTCTGCAGATGCGTTGGCCAATCAGTGGTTTGAAATGAAATTTCAGACTGCCGTTAATGCCATTCACAATGAGTTCAAAGCCTTCAGATTAAGTGATGCGCTGATGTCTATTTACAAATTGATTTGGGATGATTTTTGTTCAAACTATTTGGAAATGATTAAGCCTACTTATGGCGATGCCATTGCTGCTTCAACGATTCAGCAAGCTAAGCTTAATTTTGAATCTTTGCTCAAATTGCTGCATCCATTTATGCCTTTCATTACGGAAGAATTATACCATGCATTGCACGAAGGTCATCCAGCTCAAGCCATTATCGTTTCAAGCTATCCAAAGGAAAAGGCCGAAGTGTTCTCATTAAACGATTTGCCTTTGGGTATCGTTACTGAAATTAGAAATATACGCAACAGTAAAGGCTTATCGCCTAAACAAACATTAGATATTATCGTCAATACCCCTAATGTTGCTAATTATGAGTTGTGGGAAGGTATTGTTAGGAAATTAGCCAACCTCAATCAAATTCAATACAATCAGGCTAAACCTACGCATTGTATTACAGTATTGAATGGAACCGATGAGTGTTTTGTGCCATTTGAATCTCAGATTGATCAAGCTGCCGAACAAAAAAAGATTGCAGAAGAAATTGCTTATTTACAGGGCTTTTTGAAATCAGTTGAGGCCAAATTGAGCAATGAAAAATTTGTAGCCAATGCCAAGCCTGATGTGATTGAGAAAGAACGTCAGAAAAAGGCTGATGCAGAAGAAAAAATCAAACGCTTGCAAGGTCAATGAATCTTTTCTTGAGGCTACAATTGTCAGTGTCTAAATGGCTTCAATTAAGGAAGCTTAGACGCGATGCCCTCAAGACAAAGCAATGGCTAATGGATGAATTAAAAGTCATTCAATCACTTAGTAATAGCAACCATAAAAAGCATGGTACATTGATTGTAAAATGCGATGATATTGGTGATTTTTTATTCTGGCAGCAATGCATTCCCTACATTAAAGCCAATGCGCCAAAACCCATCACTTTTGTTGGCAATGCTCAAGTAAAACCATTAGTAGAGGCTTGGTTTGATTTTGCTGACCATTACATATGGATCAATAAATCGCAATGGGGTAATGCACAATACCGATTAGATCAATATCAAACTTTGAGTAAGCATGCATATGAACTTGTTTTTACGCCCTTGTTTACCAGACAGTATAAGCTAGATGATTTGCTTGTTGCCGCTGCACAATCTGACCGTAAAATAGCCTGGTCGAGTAGACATCATAGTTACATTCCAAATTTACCTGAGGCAGAGGCCATTATGCATTCAACGATACATTCTGATCAAGCCATCAAATTAGAATATTTTAGAAATTTGGAGTTTATTGAGAAGCTGTTTCAAGTGCCTGTTGATTATACAGTTCATTCTCCATTTGCTCAATTTAAAAAACACAATCATTTGATCATTTTTCCGGTTGCTAGTTCAAAGGCTCGCAATTGGCCAGTGCATAAATACGCCCAAGTCATTCAACGCATGCAGGGGCATTTTGCCAAGATCATAGTTTTAGGAGGCCCTAATGCTATTGCCTTTTCTGGGGCATTAAAGCCACTTTGTAAAACCGCGCAATACATCGATTTATGTGCTCAAACCTCTTTATTGGACTTAATGACTTTTATAGGTGAAGCGAGTGTTTTACTGACGCCTGATTCTGCGGCCTTGCATTATGGGGTATTAACAGCTACCAATACTGTAGTCATTAGCAATGCCACCAATTGGCAAAGGTTTACCAACTACCAGCCTTATGTTAAACACCAAGTAAAGGTTGTGTATCCAGAATGGCTGCAATTGAATCCTGATGAGTTAAAATTACAGTACAGTCATACTGAAATTAAGTCCATTACTGTAGATCAGATTTGCGAAGCCATTTTGAGTGTTAAAGCCCAAGCTTAATCCATGCGACTGAAAGGCAGCGCATTTAGTGGTGTAAAGTCTTGATTTAAAAATTTATAATGGGCCACCATAGCAATCATTGCGGCATTGTCTGTGCAATATTCAAAGGCAGGAATAAGTGTTCGCCATTGGTGCTTTTCGCCCAGTGCTTTAACAGAACGCCTCAATAAGGCATTGGCAGAAACACCTCCTGCTATGGCTATGGTTTGAACATTGTGCGCTAAGGCCGCTTTTTCTAATTGTTGGATCAAGGGTTTAACGATTGCTTTGCGCATACTGGCACAAATGTCATTTAAGTGATTTTCTATAAATGCACTAGGGTCCGTTTGCTTTTGCAAAAAATACAATAAAGCTGTTTTAAGTCCACTGTAACTGAATTGGTAGTCTTCAAGTTTGGCAACAGGGAATTCAAAGGCTTTGTCGTTGCCGAGTTCAGCATATTGATCTATTAATGGTCCTCCTGGGTAGGGCAGATTTAATAGTTTCGCCGTTTTATCAAAGGCCTCTCCAGCAGCATCATCTAGGGTAGATCCTAATACGGTCATGTCTAATTCTGATTTTACCAAAATCAATTGGGTATGTCCGCCAGATACCAATAAACAAATCATTGGAAAGCGCTGTTGTTGCTCAATATAGTGTGCAGCCACATGGGCCTCTAAATGATTCACCCCAATGCTTGGCCGATTTAATGCTAAACATAAGCCTTTGGCAAACTGACTACCCACTAATAATGAACCCATTAAACCTGGGCCTTGTGTATAGGCAACTGCATGCAATTGATCAGTTGACATTTCAGCTTTTTCAAGTGCTTTTGCAACGACTTTAACTATGTTTTGCTGATGTGCTCTTCCGGCTAATTCAGGAATGACACCGCCATATTGTTGGTGAATTAATTGACTTGAAACAATATTGGCAAGTATTTTGCCGTTTTGAATGACGGCAGCTGCAGTGTCATCGCAAGAAGATTCAATGGCCAAGATGTTGATAGTGTCTTGTTTTTCTGTCATAGTGTGAATAGTCTTCTTGTGTGGTTACTTATATTTGCCCTTAAGGCCAAAAGTGTTAGCAAAGATATCTAAAATAGCTCGATTAATCCTACTCATCATGTTTTTCGTGATAGGGCTGCTATACATTGCCTTTAGAAGTAAACCTGTGCAATCATGGTTAGCACAACGTGTTACCGATTATCTATCAACAGAATTAAAAACCAAGGTTAAAGTTTCAGGGGTTGACATTGCTTTTTTTAAGACAGCGATTATTGAAGATTTATATGTTGAAGACCAAGCTGGAGATACCATGTTTTATTTCAGAGAACTGAATCTGGATTACAACACTTACAAAGCGAACAAACGATATATCGATTTCAATGCGATAGCCATTAATGGCGGGAAGGTCTATTTCGGAGAGCACAAGGGTGACTCAACTGATAATTACGAATTCTTATTGGATTATTTCGATGCTGGACCAAGAGATCCGAAAAAACCTAAGGTTATTTGGACGATTCACAGTCAAAAGCTTGCATTGGAAGATGTGAGGTTTGATTATTTTCAGGACAATGATGTGGCCCCGAATTTCATGCCCTTTAACTACAATCAAATTAGTTTTAATGACATCCATGCAGACCTCTCTGATTTTTATTTGATTGATGATTCATTGCATTTCATGACCAATGCTTTGTCTGCAAAAGAAAAGTGTGGTTTTGAATTAAAACAACTTCAAGCTACAACCAATATTCACGCAAAAGGTATTGAGTTTGATCAGTTTCATTTATACAGTCAACAAAGTGAAATTCAAGGTGATTTCAAGCTTTTAACCAATACTTGGAAAGATTACAACAATTTCAATGACAACGTAACCATCAAAGCCAATATAACGACATCAGCTATTAGAACAACTGATTTGGCTTATTTCTCAGACCAACTCAAACCCTATGATTTTAGTCTGCAATTAAAGGGGCAATGTGAAGGGCCTCTGTCTCGATTAAGAGGTCAATCAACAGAAATTAAAGGCTTGCAAACAACAGTGTTTAATGGGGATTGGTCAATGACTGGTTTGCCCAATTTTGATAATACCATTTTAGATATCAATGTCAAGGAGTTTAAATCTAATTACCATGATTTAGACTTGTTGTCGCAAAATAATATGCCTAATAATTTTGCAGCATTGGGCAATATTCAATACCAAGGTAGCTTTATTGGATTTTATAATGACTTTGTGTCTTTTGGTAATATCTCTACCCAAATTGGCAATTTCAAAACGGATATTAATATTAAATACAGTGAGGGTTTAGACAAGGCAAAATACTCAGGAACACTCAGCACAGACTTTTTTAAAATCAATGCATTTATAAAGGAAGCGAAAATAGATGATGTTGGATTTGATGTGCGTATTGACGGTGTTGGGATGAGTCGAGAACATTACCGAATTAATCTGGATGGCAAAATGCCCCATTTAACGTTTAATGGCCATACCTTTAAAGATATCACGGCTAAAGGAGAATTGAGTAAAGCTAGATTTGCTGGGCAGGCCCAATTCAGAGATGATGAATTAGATTTAGATTTTGATGGCGAATTTAGAAGTGATTTAAAAGTGCCATCGGCTCATTTTACTGCAGATATTCATAAAGCCAATTTAAAAAGTTTTGGTTTAGATGCCTCTGATCAATGGCTTAAAGGCGTATTTAATTTGGATTTTGTTGGTCAAAATATTGACGATGCACAAGGCAGTATTGTAGGTGAGCATATTGCGATAGAGAGAAACGGCAATAAAGTGAATATCCCATATGTGAATCTATCGGCCTATGAATACAATGACATAAAAGAATTAAAACTCAGAAGTGATATTGTTGATGCTGGTATTAAAGGTCAATTCAAATTGAAGTTGTTAGATGTTTCAATTCAACATTTAATGTATCAGCTCATTCCGGCTTATTTCGATATGCCTAAAGTACAATTGCCTAAAGAAGATTTCGCATTTGAGATTGATTTGAAACGCCCATATGATGTCACATCATTGTATATGCCTAAGCTTCAGTTAGAGCCATGTGTAGGGAAAGGCAATTACAATTCGAGTACTCAAGCTTTAGATTTTGCAATAAACAATAAGCTGATTGTGTATGATCAATATGAATTTAAACAACTCAGATTGAAAGCGAATAAAGTGAAAGGGCAACAATTGAAAATGGCGGTTGATCTAGGTCATTTCACGGATAGGGATTTTATTCATACCAATGCTATTCATATAGAGTCAAAAGTATACGACAACTCAGTTGACTATGCCTTTAGTGGAATTGATACAGGTTTTAAGATTGGCATTCAATCATTGGGAGATTTGCAATTCCACAACGACAGCATTGAGATTCATCTTAAGCGTGTGCATTTAAGTGTAGCCAATGACATTTGGCGACTTGATTCAAATGCCTCAGCTTTGGTTGTAGGAGAGAATTTTTCATTGAGAGACTTTGTGTTTAGATTAAAACAAGAATCAGTCTTTGTTGATGGCGCTTTAGGTCCTAATACACCTCAAAAGTTATCAATAGCGTTTAATCAGTTTGGGTTAAATACAGTTAATTATTTTGCCAAACACACCGCTTTGCCTCAATTGAATGGTCATGCTAATGGTAAGGTCTTTATGACTGTTCAAGAAGGTTATAACGCTTTTCATTCAGATATAGATGTGTTTGATTTCTCGATCAATGGCGATACAATTGGTGACTTAAGTGTGTTTACCAAAAACCAAAGCAATTCACATCTTCAACATTTAAAAGTATACGTAGATAGGGGCTTATTAGATTCATTGCGTATTGAAGGAGAGTTGGATTACAAGAGCGCCACTCAAAATTATCAATTGCATGCCTTTTTGCCGCCAACTGATATCAAATTGTTTGAACCCTATTTAGCGGGAGTTTTCACTAAACTATCCGGGAAAGTATTCACCACAGACAGTTTACACATCAGTGGTACTTTTTCTGATCCTGTCATAAAAGGTGGTTTGGAATTGAAACAGATTAATTGTTTAGTTGATTTTTTAAATGCTCCATTGCAATTCTCAGCTCACGTTGATGTGGACCGCAATCAATTCAGCATTCAACCTTTTGCAATTTCGGATCACAAAAAAGGTTCTGGTATGGTGAAAGCAGTGTTTACTCATCAATCTTTTAGTGATTTTAAAATGGATTTAGAACTCATGAATTTAAAACAATTTCATGTGTTGAATACCAGCAAAGGTGATAATGATTTGTTTTACGGACAAGGCTTTGCGAACGGCAATGCGCAAATAAAAGGGCCCTTTGAATCATTAGATTTGGCGGTTCAAGCAAAAACAACAGCAGGCACTAAATTATACATTCCAATCAGTGAAGGCGAAGCAAGTAGTTTCCCCAATTACGTTCATTTTAAAACCAACCGCAAAAAAATCATTAAGGACAATACTTCAGATTTTCCATTGCACAGTCTGGTTTTGGATATTGAAGCCACCAATGATGCGGATGTAGAAATTATTTTTGATGAGATTTTAGGCGATAAAATTACAGGCACTGGTCATGGCGATTTGAAACTAGAGATCAATCAGAGTGGAGACTTTTTCATGTTTGGAAATTATATCGTAGACAAAGGCCGTTATTTATTTACAGCATTTGATTTGTACAATAAGCCATTTAATATTCGACCAGGGGGCAGTATTACATGGTATGGCGATCCTTTGGATGCTAAGTTAAATATAGTGGCTTACAATTCGGAAACCACTAGCCCAACGCCATTGTTAACGGCTGTTGCATTAAATTCTAACTTCAATGCCAACACATCTGTACAGGCTGTTACTGTTGAAAGTGAATTGTATTTAAAAGGCAATTTGTTTTTACCAGAGGTGAGTTTTGGCTTGAATTTTCCTAAGTTGCAGAGTGAAGCGGGTAACTATACTAGTTCTTTGTCTCCAGTAATTAATCGAATAAAATCTGATAAAGAAGAAGTGAATCGTCAAGTATTTAGTTTGTTATTGATGAAGAAATTTTTACCGCCAATGTTTGCTCAATCTGAGGCTGGATTAACCAATGCCGGTTCTACAGCTTTGTCTTCTGCTGGTACAGATTTGCTTTCAAATCAGTTGAGTAATTGGTTGAACAAGATTGACCCTAATTGGAAAGTGAATGTGATCTATAAAAACGGCAGCATTACCTTGCCTGCAGAATACGGTTTGTTGTTAAGCAGTAAATTCTTAAATGATAAATTGACCTTTGATGGCAGCTTTAGCAATTACAGTTCTATTCCAAATATCAATTTAGAGTATAAACTCACTAAAAAGGGCAATGTCAAAATTAAAGCCTATACACGTTCTAGTTTCAACCAGGTGAATACCACATCATTGAGTACACCTATTACGACTAATGGCGTTGGGGTGGTGTATACTAAGGAATTCAACATTTTGCGCCCATTCAAATTCCTTAAACGCAAAGGCAGTAAGCGGAAGGTTAGGGGCTAGGGGATAGGGGATAGGGTTCAGGGTTTAGGGTCTAGGGGATCCTCCTTCACAATTACCATCACTAGGTTACGGTAATAAAGAAAAGTTTTCTGTCTCGAGTTTGTTCTTCTCCCTCGAGAGGTATAGTTCAATTAAAATATTGAAGAGAATAGTTTACTTGGTGAACTACTTTAACGTCCAATGGTAGAACATCACCAAGCATTTGAGATTATCTTTAGGGTGAAGAACACCCTAAAGACGATCAAGTCGTGAGAACGCTTTGCTTAGTTGATATTAAAAGAATTTACCAGAGGATGAAGTAAAACATACGTGTGAGTGCTAGAGCAATTTAACAGTGAATTTTCTTTCTCTCACATACTATGCCCTATTCCCTAAACCCTATACCCTAATTAAATATCTCAATCTCCAATTAGGCTTTGTCTGCCTTTTGTTGTTGCTTAAAGGCTTTTTGTTTCTTGTTAAAGCCATTAAAAATCAAGTAAAAGCCATAGAAAACAATGGCTGTTACTACAATTTCGGAAATGATCAGAGTCGTCTTAAACTGACTGATACTCGCCGCTTGCTGAAGAGAATCCTGCATATTAGTTGGTTTCAGAATAACTATCGTTTTGTGGATCTCTTGGTGGCGTTCTTAGAACTTTTACAAAATAGTGTATGGTCATGTAAGATACTACAGTACAAGAGGCGATCATCATGATTAAAGCAGATGTATTCATGGGTTTTGTTTATTGAGGGTTGGTTTGGCGACGTTTTTTGCTAGCTAAATGAACGGTGTAAGCGATCAGTAAGAATACGATGATTAAGAATGGTCTTGAGATGTTCTTAAACCACATAATGTTTTCTTTTTCTCTGATAAAAGTGTTGAGTGAAAAAGATTCAGCGGTGTAAGTCTCGTATAATTTTTGTTTCTCTCTCACTGCAAATATGCTTGACTTGGTTTTTTTGTCGAGCGTTTGGTTGTTCATGATATCTTCTCCATGATAAATAACGGAATCAGATAAGTGAGCTAATTCGTTGTTTCGAATTTTATAAATATCATCTTTAAGCATTTGTGGATTGCTGGCTTCAGCAATTTCTGTTTTGGTAGAAGTATGTTGTATGGTATTCCAGATGTCTGGGATACTGGCAAAAAACACAAAGCCGAGAATTAATGGGGTAATGTATTTAATGATGAATTTATATATCGTTGGGACCACAATGTCGGCTCCTGTGGTGATCTCCCTCCAGCCTTTGTCTATACCAAATACCCAAGCAAATAATAGAATTTCAATGAAGGCAAATACCACCAATGAAACAGTGCCTGCCCAATAGTCAAATTCATCAAAAACCCCTTGGTTGAAGAAGAGTACTGTAGGTAAGCCTAATATTAAAACCACTAGACCAAATGTCCATGCCCCTTTTTGACGGCTCCATCCAAATTCATCTTCAAAGAAGCCCATCCATGGTGTACCCATGGCTAAAGAGGAAGTTATGCCGGCAAAGAATAATAGACCGAACCACATCACACCTGATACCATTGCAAGGGTAGGACCCCATTGTTGGAATAAGTATGGTAAGGTTTTGA
>JAURIG010000042.1 GCA_030832905.1 Bacteroidota bacterium | reverse complement strand
AGCATAGAAGGGCTTTTTTATTTACACAGTTTATTTTTTTAAGATGCTACTCAGGGCTTCGGTGGTCAATGACCACTCAAGGGGATATAATTAGATCAATGATTGATTATTCTCAATTTTATTGGATATCAAATAGTTTGTTAAAATTTCTCAAGAGAATACCTAAACTTTTGTTTCGCCCTTCGTAGCTTTTCTAATTCACCGAAACCCAAGTGAAGGTGAAAGCATAGAAGGGCTTTTTTATTTACACAGTTTATTTTTTTAAGATGCTACTCAGGGCTTCGGTGGTCAATGACCACTTTAGGGGATATAATTAGATCTATAATAGATTTTTATCAATTCTATAATTTGTGTTTGGGGTGTTCTTCACCCCAAACGAAAATCGTGATTTCATTTGGTAGGTGAACTTCTCTCACGACTGCAAGGAGTAACTAAGCGAAGCGTTCTCACGAACGAAGTGAGTACCATGCCAAAATTACTCGAGGGTGAAGAACACCCTCGAGACAAGCCAATTCTTCTCCCATCACCTTACATTCCAATAAAACCATTTAATTTGCAAGTAAATGATGACATGTTCTATTGATGTGTATTTAGAAGAGGGTTGTGGTAGATGTAAACTAACCGCAACGCCTGCTTGTAAAGTTGTTAAATGGCAAAAAGAGTTAAAGGCCTTAAGGCAGTTAGTACTCAATACTGATTTGCAAGAAACAGTTAAGTGGGGTGTGCCATGTTATGTCTTAAATGGTAAAAATGTGGTCTTAATTCATGCGTTTAAAGACTATTGCGCTTTGTTGTTCATGAAAGGTAGTTTGATGCGCAATGACCACGGTTTAATGATACAACAAACAGAACAGGTGCAAGCAGGAAGACAAATGCGATTTACTGATCTTCAACAAATACAAGCGCATGAAGCAGATATCATGCAGAGCCTATATGAGGCCATTGACTTGGAAAAGTCAGGAAAGAAGATTGCGTTTAAGCCAGTAGAAGCCTATACAGTACCTCAAGAATTTACTGAGTATTGTGCTCAAGATGCCGTATTTGAAAAGGCCTTTAAAGCCCTCACGCCAGGCCGTCAAAAAGGGTATTTGCTATATTTTGCTGGCGCCAAACAATCTAAAACTAGATTGGACAGAATTCAAAAATACCACCAAGCCATATTGAGTGGTAAAGGCTTAAACGATTAAGGTTTTAAAAATCCAATTTATAGTAAAACAGTGGCAAGAAGCCCAATTGGTATTCTTGTTTGTAGTTTGGTGGCTCACTAGTGTATGAATAGTTTAAAATATTCTTGCGATTGGTTAAATTCACAAAGTCAAATGCAAACTCGTGGGTTACTCTTTTAGCATTGATTTTATAAGCTAAGCGCAAATCAAAACGTTGGTAATTGCTGCCAAATTTAAGGCTGTTCTTTTGGGCATCTTGTTCTATATATTCTCTTTGCCTCATACTGGCTAGTGTATCCATAGGTGAGTATCTTCTAGCACCAGCAAAAGTTAATTTGCCACCAATATTAAAAGTAGCTTTAGAACTTACTTTCCATTCTTTAGCAAATAGTGCATTGGCCGCATAGTTGGTGTTGAAATCAGAGTTTCTAAGAACACCATCGCTGCCTCGGTATTTGGCATCAAATACACTGACTGTGGCTAAGTAGTAATAACCCTTTGTAAAGGATTTTTCCATGGTCAATTCTAATCCATAGTTATAGGCCGAGCCTGTGTTTTGTAGACTATCAGGGAAGAAACGGCTAAAGCCACTGCCTGTATTGGCTAAACTAAATGAACTTGATTTGATGCTAACAGGAATATTGCTCAAAGACTGGTAATAGGTTTCAGCTTTAAAGCGTTTGTCTTTGCCAATGCCGCGTTCGTAACCTGCAATGTAATGGATGCTTTGGGTTAGTCCCATGCCTAAATTATGTGGTTGCTTATTACCTGGTAAAATGTAATAGTAGGTATAGGCTGGTTGTGCTTGAGAATGCACACCAACACCAAAATTTAAGGCTTGTTTTCTATTGAGTTTGTATCTCAAACCCAAACGGGGTTGAATAAATTGTGCACTCGTAGATGCTGTATTACTAGCATTGTCAACTATAGTGAAAATTTGAGCGGTTAAGCCTGCAGATAGCACCATTTTGTTGTTGGGTTGCCATTTAGTTTGAATGTAGGGCATACTCATTAAGGCATGGCCTTTAGCGTTCCATCTTGTAAACCATTTCCAATAATTGGCGGTGTCCATATAATCAAAATTTCTTGCTGAGTCCTGAAACAGATAATTGTAGGCAGTTAATTGAATGCCATAGCGGTATGAAAAATTAGAGTTGACTTTGGTGTTAACGAATAAATGCGCACCTGTGGTATTGGTTCTAAATTTGTAGTCAAGGTTTTTAACAATAGAATCTAAGGCAAAACGGTATACAGCTTCCTCTTTTTTGTAGATAGTATCTGTTATATGTCTGAATACCAATTGGTGATAAGCATCTACACTTTGATGGCTCTTAGATACAACTGCATTAAAGTAACTTTTGTTGTTGATGGTCCATTTGAAAGCAGATCCAATAATGCCCATGCTAGAGCCGAATAGTTGGTCTCTATCGTCATCGCCGTATAACTCACCTGTACTTTCTTTTTGATCACTGATCATGATGTTAATTCTGCTTTTACCGCCTATGCCGAAAAATGATAAATTGCCTTTTTGGCCAAGTGGAAAGTTCAATTTGAAGGAAGCGTCTTGGTATTGAGGGACAGCACTGGTGCCAATTTTAAAATTCACTGCTTCAAACATGGCTAGGGTAGAGTATCTGTAGGTCATCAAGAAAGATGACTTTTTATTTTTGCTGATTGGACCTTCGGCTAACACATCCCAACCTAAAAAGCCAAATTGAGTACTGAACTCATTTTTGCGGTTGTTACCATTGCGCAATTTAAGGTCAAAAACACCTGCTGTTGAATTGCCGTATTCTGCCGGAAAGGCTCCCGTAAAAAAATCACTATTGGCTAATATTTTATTGTTGATAATAGACACCGGTCCACCTGTGGTGCCAGGAATTGCAAAGTGATTTGGGTTAGGGATATCAATGCCTTCCATACGCCATAAAACCCCTTGAGGGCTATTACCTCTTACGATAATATCGTTACGCGAATCATTAGCCCCTTGAACACCAGCAAAATTACTGGCCATACGCGCAGGGTCTCCTCGACTACCTGCATATCTGTCGGTCTCTTCAACAGTAAAAAGACGCGCACTCACTAAAGCGTTCTGGTTATTGGTTTGCCCCGTTCTGCTGGCTTTTACAGAAGCCACTCTCATATTGGCTACTTCTTCTTGCATCTCAATATTCAAAATCACTTCTTTAGCCGAGCTCACTATCACATTGGGAATATTGACATCAGTGAATTTACCATATTGCACCAATACAGTCTGCCTACCCACTGGTACCTGATTGATTTGGTATTCCCCTTGGGCATTACTAATGGCGGTTAAACTGGAGTCATTGACTAATGTAATGATACTCACTTTTGCACCTTGAATAGGTTGGTTGGTTTCCTTCTCAGTGATTTTGCCTCTTAATGTTTGGAATTGAGCCAAAGCATTGAAAGAACAAAATAAAATGCTTAATATTAAACTGATTTTTCGCATAGCTTAATGCGAATAAACAGATATTTTTCTAATTAATGAAAGTTTTAAAACAACAGCATTGAAGCAATGTATTCGATATAGTTCATATTGCTTATTTTTGTTCGGTCAAGATGATACCTTACGCGCTCAATTTAAAAGTCAATGCATTTGCCCATCCTATTGGACTTCAATCCAAAACTATTTTAATGGGGTCTTGCTTCACAGAGCACGTGTTTAAAAGCTTACAAACCTATCAGTTGAATGTAGAGTTGGGGCCTAATGGGACAGTGTTTAATCCCTTGAGTTTAGCAAAGCCATTTCAAATGGCCATTCATGCTGAACGCTACCAATCAAGTGATATCATTTCAAGCCAAGGGCTTTATTTTAGTAAACACCACCATGGCCGATATGCACATACTCATGCAGCAACTTTATTAGATCAACTACAAACGGACCAAACTAATTTTCAAGCTTCGCTTGAACAGACTCAACACATTTTGGTCACTTTCGGGTCAGCCTATGTGTATGAGCATATTTCTGACCAATGTATTTATGCCAATTGTCATAAGTTGCCAGCCACAGAATTCAAAAAGTATCTTTTGAGCATCGAGCAAATAGTAGAGGCTTGGGAAGCAATAGTGCTTGCTGTAAAAGCCAAGTATCCACGAATACAATGGGTGTTTACGGTATCGCCAGTAAAGCACTTAAGGGATGGTGTTCACGAGAATAATTTGAGTAAATCGGTTTTGTTATTGGCCATTCAAGCCTTGCAAAATAAACAACCTCAAATAGTGTATTTCCCGGCCTATGAATTAGTGAATGACGATCTCAGAGATTACCGTTTTTATGCCAATGATGGCGCGCATCCAAGCGAGCAAGCTATTGAATATGTTTTGAACACTTTTAAAGCTGCAGCCTTTGATGAGCAGACCCAAGCCTTTATGGCCCTTATGGATAAATACCTTCAAATGCATCAACACAAACGTCTGCACGCAGCATCAGCAGCCAGTCTTAAGCTAGATCAAAATTTATCGGAATTAAAACAGCAATTGGAACAAACGTATCAGGTACGTTTATAACAACTCGAAAGAGAAGGTTTGTTTAACCACATCAGATTCTTTCAATTCAACTTTGTATTTGCCCTTTTTGTAAGCAGACTTATTGACAAAATTGCTTTTGATTTTTTGAGCGGCACCATTGAAATTGATGACTTGTTTGAAGGTGTATACATTGTCTGAACTGGTCAAACTGTTGTTGTTATTGCTGAGCACTATGCCATCAGGATCAATGATTCTTAAGAAGTAGGTTTTTTGAATCGTGTTCTCGGTTAATTGATTGCCCAATACATCAAACATGATTTGTAGTTTCTCTACTTTTTTGGATTTATAGATTGGTACCAATAAACCTTTTTTGTTGTATACAGGGGTTACAATTACTGCCCCAATTTGAGGTTCTGCAGCAATGTTCACTTTCTCGCCAAGTATTTTCCTTTGACCTTCGAGTACATTAATGGCATCTTGCTGGGCTTCAATTTGTGCTAAATAATTAGCATTGCTATTGAACAAAGAATCAATTTGTGTTTTGAATCGCTGATTGCTCACGCTCATTTTAGCAATACTGTCTTTTAAAGCTCTGAGTGAAGCAGTTGAACCTCCTTTGCCTACCATGGCTCTTAAAGAAGCGATTTTAGCCATAGAGGCATTCAATAATTGATTGAGACTATCGTTGTCTGTTTGGTTTAAATTGATTTCGGCTCTCAAGCCTTCAACTTTAAGTTCTTCTTGTGCTAATGCATCGTATAAACTGTCTTTTAGCGCATGAAAATAATTCATGGAATCCAACTGGGTTTTTACCTTATGCTCAGCTGTTTTTGACTGATTCCAAAACCAAACATTGCTACCCATTGAACCCAATAAGAGTAATGCTAATAGCACCAAAAGGCCTTTCTTGCCGCCGCTTGATGGTGTTCCGATATCAGTAGTCTCTTCCATGGTTAAGGTTGTTTTTTAAGCAATAATAATAAATCTGCAGGACTTATGGCAACTTGTTTCACTTTAAGTCGTTTGCCACAATAGATCCCATAGGGTAATTGACCTATCATTAATTGTTTGAGTATACTTTCTGTGGCTATGGCTAATGGCCAATTGATCAAACCATTGCGTTTAAACTGTAGCAGTTCTTGATGGTTGAGTCCTTTGTTAAAAGTCATGATTTGGACTTTATTGCCAAATTCATTGGTCAAGGTTCTGAGCGCCTGAGTGTCTTTATAAAAATTAGGGTTTTGATCGTCCCAAAAATACAAATAACAACTTTGCTTTTTAAATCCTTTACTAGATTTTAGGCTTTTATTATACAGTTGATACTTAAAGGGTTTGATCTTCTTACCAATAGGTAAATGGGTCATAACCTCATTGCCGGTATAGGCACTGAATTCAATAAAGGCGCCTAAGGGATGAATATTATTTATCGAATAGGCTTTGCCCATTGACACAAAATGCATGGCTTGTTTTTTGTTTTCAAGGACTATGGATTGGTCTGGTAATTCTGATTTATAGGCACCAATAATCAATTGGTCAATACCCCAATCGTTGTAAAAACCATTGCAATTCACATCTTTGATGCCCACTCTAAAACTATCTGTTCCGTTATTGTAATCGCCTGCAATTGTATTTAATCTTTGCTCTTTGAAGGAGTACAATGCGCCAGCAAAGGCTGTTGGGCCTGCATTGTTTTTATAGTAGTCATCAAGCATGCCAATGTATTTTGAATTGTACGAAAACGAAAATCGACTGATATTGACGGTGTATTGTGCTGTTGCCTGTTTAGGATGAGATAGGGTAATGTCTTTGTCTGGCGTATCATAAAAAAAAGTATCAGGCGCGCCATCATCACTCAAATCCAAATTATGGTTTTTATCTATCCATAGCAAAGCGGGTTTATAAGATCTTTGATTATTACCAATGATCATTAAGCTGTATCCTTTAAGGTCTTTGCGCTGATCTGTGCCACCATAAAAAATATAGGCATAATTGGTGTCATTGATGCCAGTCATATTGGGCAGTTTTGCATAAAATGTTTTAGGGTCTTTATTGCCTGCCACACCAATTAAAGCCGGATCAACAAAAGGTTGGCCTTTATATTTGTATACGGCAATGATGGATTGCATTTTACGGCCTTTTTCATCCAATACAATTTGATTCAATTCGAGTTTAAAATTGCTTTGTGCCCATAAAGACTTACCCAACATCAACACAATGCATACAAACAGTCTGATTGGCATTAGTTTCTGCGACTTAAGAATAGAGATATAAAATAGATTAAGTTGGCCAAAGCCCCTGCTGCAGCTACGACGTATGTCATTGCGGCCCATTTGAGCGCATCTTTTGCGCCATCGTATTCACCACCAACCACTATACCATTGTTTTTCATCCAAGCTAATGCGCGATTGCTCGCATCAAATTCAACTGGAAGTGTAACCATTGCAAACAAGGTTAAAAATAAATTGGCGGCAATTAAGATCAATAAAATAGTAGTTCCAAGTGGGTTGTGATTATAGAACAATAAGCCCCCAGCAAAAATCATGATGTAATTGGCCATGTTCATAATGCTAGCACTGATGGTAACCATAGGTACCAGCTTACTGCGCAAGCCCAAAAGTACATAGGCTTGAGCATGTTGTACGGCGTGACCGCATTCATGAGCTGCTACAGCTGCTGCGGCAGCATTTCTTCCGAAATACACAGCTTCACTTAGATTGACCGTTTTATTAATCGGATTGTAATGGTCTGTTAGTGCACCTGCCACGTGTGTGATTTTAACATCTGTAAGGCCATGATCAGCCAACATCTTTTGAGCAATTTCAGCGCCGGTCATACCGTTGCTTAATGCTACTTGAGAATAGAATTTGAATTTTGATTTCAGTTTATTGCTTACCCATAAACTGATGAGCATAACGACTATGCCGATTAAAAGATAAATACCCATTGTTGTGTTTATTTGAATGCTTTTATCAATACAATTATTATTCCGACAATAAACATTAGAATAGAAATTCGATTAATGCCGTGCATCATCTTTAAATAACTGTTGTTACCCTTTTCTGTTTCAGGCTGTTGTTTAAAACTAATGTAAGACCAAATTTTCTTTAACATAGTATTATGGTATTGGTTGATAATGGATTTTTTCATTCACCACAATCGTGGTTTGGAACTTGCCTTTAATGCTGTCGTAAAAGCGCATGCAATCGAATTTTGAAATAAATAGCCCGACAAATACCTTGAAGTTAGGCTCATCCCATACCACCTCACTGTATTGACTGTATTCTGCATCAAACTTGGCTTTTATGCCTTCCGCTTTAGGTCGGCTATCGCCATTGAAAATTAAAATATGGTAGCCTTTGGTGGTGGCATCTGGATTTTTACGTTGGGCCGAGCGACCGGCAATCAGACCAGCCAAACCTTCAGGCTTGGTAACAGTTACTTGGGCATTACAGGGTAATGTGCAGGCGAATAACAATAGGCCAATGATAAATGCTCTGATCATATTATTTGCGTTTTTGGTCTCTTTCCATTTTTCTGCGATCTGCTCTACTGATAGGCATGTCATTTGGTTCTGAACTGCTCATCATGCGGTCAAGATTGGGTTTAGGCGCATCGTTAGAACTGCTCAACTTCATTTTGCTAAGATCAGATTTTACTGGCTCTTTAGCGCTTTGAACTTGTTGTTGTCCTTGATTTTCAATTTGCGCTTTAAACAACATAGATAAAATCTTGTCGTTCATTCGCCCGATCATGCTTTGGAACAATTTCACTGATTCGATTTTGTAAATCAATAATGGATCTTTTTGTTCAAAGGTGGCATTGTTGGCAGATTGCTTTAGGTCATCTAATTCTCTTAAGTGGTCTTTCCATTCGTCATCAATGGTTTCTAAACACACAAATTTCTCATACTCGGTGTTTAAGCTATAGCCGTTAGAGTCTATGCCTTTTTTCATGTGGATTGGAATACCAAACTGTTTGATGCCATCGGTAAATGGAATCATCACAAACTCATATTTATTTCCCTCTCCAGTGTAGATACGTTTAATCACTGGTAAGGCAGTTTCTCTGATTTGTTGTTGTCTTTGTTGATAGGCTTCAACCATGGCGTGGTACAATTCATCAGCTAAGGTTTCTGCTTTGTTGGCTTTAAAGGTCTCTTCATCAAATGGCAATTCTGCAGCAAATGACATGGCCAATTCAAGTTTTAAAGCTTCGTATTGATCGCCTTGTTTGGCTGTAAATACTTTGTCGTCACACCATTCAGATAACATGTTTTGAATGTCTAAACCAATTCTATCGCCTATCAATGCATTGCGTCTGCGCTTGTAAACAACAGTTCTTTGTTTGTTCATGACATCATCGTATTCCAACAAACGTTTACGCATGCCAAAGTTGTTTTGCTCAACTTTCTTTTGGCTTCTTTCGATGGTTTTGCTCATCATAGAGTGCTGAATTACTTCGCCCTCTTTGTAACCAAATTTATCCATCAATTGAGCGGCTCTGTCGCTGCCAAATTTGCGCATTAAGTCATCTTCTAAAGACACAAAGAATAAAGATGATCCAGGATCGCCTTGACGACCTGCACGACCTCTTAACTGTCTGTCAACCCTTCTTGAATCGTGTCTTTCTGTACCAATAATTGCTAAACCTCCAGCTTGTCTGACTTCTTCAGTGATTTTAATGTCAGTACCTCTACCAGCCATATTAGTGGCGATGGTCACTGCAGCTGGTTTACCAGCTTCAGCAACAATTTCTGCCTCGCGTTGGTGTTGTTTGGCGTTCAAAACATTGTGTTTGATGTTTCTGAGCTTCAACATACGCGATAACAACTCTGAAATCTCAACTGAGGTGGTACCAACTAAGACAGGTCGACCTTGTTCAGTTAATTTAACGATTTCTTCTATCACCGCATTGTATTTTTCGCGTTTGGTTTTATAGATTTGATCATCAATATCAATTCTTGATATGGCTCTGTTGGTTGGTATTACTACCACATCCAATTTGTATATTTCCCAGAATTCACCAGCTTCTGTTTCAGCGGTACCAGTCATGCCACAAAGTTTGTGGTACATTCTGAAGTAGTTTTGAAGGGTAATGGTTGCGAAGGTTTGAGTAGCTGCTTCAACTTTAACATTTTCCTTGGCCTCAATGGCTTGGTGAAGGCCGTCACTGTATCTTCTGCCTTCGAGCACACGACCAGTTTGCTCATCAACGATTTTCACCTTGCCATCAGCAATGATATACTCTATATCCTTTTCAAATAAGGTATAGGCTTTAAGCAATTGATTAATGGAGTGAATGCGTTCAGATTTGATGGCATAGTTGCGCATCAAATCTTCCTTTTGTTTGTGCTTTTCATCATTGCTTAGATTTGATTTTTCAATTTCAGCAATTTCAGAGCCTACATCAGGGATAATAAAGAAATCTTTTTCTTCACTGTTTTGAGTAATGGTTTCAATACCCTTATCAGTCAATTCAACTTGGTTGTTTTTTTCGTCGATAACAAAGTAAAGCTCTGCGTCTACTTTGTGCATTTCCTTTTGTTGGTCTTGCAAGTACACATTTTCAACCTTTGTCAACAAGGCTTTCATACCTTGTTCCCCTAAGAATTTTATCAATGCTTTGTTTTTAGGCAAACCTCTGTAGGCTCTTAATAAAGCCAATCCACCTTGGCCTTCTTTTTCGCCGGCATTACCTGCTTCAATTTGTTTTTTAGCCTCGTTTAAGAACGTGTTGATGGCTTTCTTTTGGGCTTCAACTAATTTTTCGATTCTTGGTTTTAGTGCGGAGAATTCTTGGACATCACCTTTTGGCACTGGTCCTGAGATGATCAAAGGCGTACGCGCATCGTCAATTAACACTGAATCGACCTCATCGACCATTGCAAAATGGTGTTTGCGTTGAACCAATTCATCTGGGCTATGGGTCATGTTATCGCGCAGATAATCAAAACCAAATTCGTTATTGGTGCCATAAGTGATATCTGCTAAATAGGCTTGCCTACGCTCGTCGCTATTGGGTCTGTGGTAGTCAATACAGTCTACAGTTAAACCGTGAAATTCAAATATAGGACCATTCCATTCGCAGTCTCTTCGGGCAAGGTAATCGTTCACCGTTACCACATGTACGCCTTGTCCTGCAAGGGCATTTAAGTAGGCGGGTAAGGTAGAAACTAGGGTCTTGCCTTCACCGGTTGCCATCTCTGAAATTTTACCTTGGTGCAAGACTATACCACCAATTAATTGCACATCATAGTGCACCATATTCCATTTTACTTTTCCACCTGCGGCTTCCCATTCATTGGCGAATATGGCATTTTGGCCATCTATGCGAACGTTGTTGCGTTTTTTGGACAATTCAATATCTCTTTCTGTAGCAGTAACAGTAACGCTGGCATTGTCTGAAAACAATTTAGCAGTGGCTTTAACCACAGCAAAAGCTTCAGGTAATATTTGCATCAATAAAATTTCTAATGCTACATTTTTTTCTTTTTCAATGGCTTCGATTTCAGAGTACATTTCATCTTTGCGAAGGACTTCTTCAACAGCTAGCTCATTGATCTCTGCCTTAATGGCATTTATCTTTTCGTCAAAAACTGACAGCTCGTCTTTGAGGCGATGCTTCAATTCAGTGGTTTTTGCTCTAAGGGCATCGTTGCTAAGATTCAAATACTCTGCATAGTGGGCATTGATTTGTTCAACAATAGGCATGAGTTGTTTAACATCGCGCTCGCTTTTACTGCCTCCGAAGAGTTTTGAAATCTGTTTAACTAGGGCATTCAACATATGTGCAAATATATTAATTTATGGATGGATAATGAAGGGGATTTTCCAATAATAATACCAAAACCAATTTAAGGTATTATGTGACGAATTGTCAAGCAATTGCTTATCTAAAGGCGCTCATAGCATCAGCGTCCAAAGGTATAGGCAATAAACAAGTTGAGTTGATGCAAGTATACAATTGGGTAAAGTGATTAATGGTTTTGCCTTTAAACAATGGGATAGTGGTGTTTGGACTGGCCCATCCAAGGCCTCTGTTGAAGAGGAAATCGGGCGTTATAACAGGCATAGTTGCGCTGGCAAAAACAGCTTGTTCAAATCCTTGATTAAAGCATTCAGATAATAATGCCCAATGCGCAAACCAAGGAGCAGAGCGCTCAATCAAAGGACTCATATTCATGAGCATTTTATGGGCCATTGCTCGCCAATTGCTTTGGTCAAAATACCAAGATAAAATATATAAGTTGTGGGCCATTACGCTGTTGCCACTGCTGGTGATGTCATCAGTGATAGGGAAGATGGGCAGCAAGGCATCTTGTTGATTATTGAAAAATCCAGTTTCAGCATCATAATGTGCTGCAATGCATTGTTCACACAAGGTTTTGGCATTTTGTAAATACTTTTCATCAAAACTTATCTGATACAATTGAATATTGGCATCAATCAAAGCGGCCAAATCTTCGAAATAGGCTTTTACCATAACGCGCCCTTGGCTATACACTCTGTACCATTCGCCATCTTGATTAAACTGTGCATTAATTTGTTGCATTAAACTGACTGCAGACAATTTGTATTTTTCTGCCTTTAAAGTCATGGCCATCATACAATAGGCATTCACCATAAGGGCATTCCAATGCAACACACATTTGAAGTCTATGCTAGGTTTAGTCAGCGTTGATTTATGTTGTTTGAGTTTTGAGTAGCAATCATTGAGTATGTTTTTGCTGAGCTCATAATCCAATTGTTCCTGTTGGCAAAACGCTTGCAACGTTTCGATGCTGTAAAGGGCGTTTCTGCCATGTTCGAAATTGCCCTCGTTAGAACAGTGGTGATAACGACAAAACCATGCTGCTTGTTCGCCCAAAACTTCATTTAAAGTTTGTAAAGAATGGGTGTAATATAAACCTTCTTGGTGCTCAGAGTCTGCATCCGTAGAAGCATAAAATAAACCATCTGAATTGCGCCAATTTTGCTCTACAAAGGCCAAACTTTGTTGGGCGATTTGAGCATATTTTTCATCTTTGAATCGTTGAAAAGCTAATGCGTATAAGCTGATTAATTGGGCATTGTCATACAGCATTTTTTCAAAATGTGGAATATGCCAATAAGCATCTACTGAGTAGCGAGAAAATCCGCCCTCAATGACATCGTATATAGCCCCCATGCACATTTTGTCTAAAGTTAATTGACACAAATTAGCCGTTTCATCATTTGCTGTAGAACTCAATAACAAGGCCTTCCACAAGCTTGGCATGGGAAATTTAGGCGCGCCTTTTAAACCGCCGTAGTCGAGGTCAATTTGGGCAATACATTTGCTTATCCAGTCTTGATTAAATGCGGTTTCATGTTGGCTGGTTTGAGGAGGCAATAACGCCTCTTGTATACCATGGGCTAATCGTTCTGCAAAAGCATAGGCCTTGTGCGATTCATGTTCCCAGATCTGTTGAATTTGAGTGATCATTTTGATCCATTGCTCCGCATTGGAATATGTGCTGACTTGAAGCGGTCGTTTGTCTGGTAAACAGATGGCGTTTAAAGGCCAGCCGCCATTCCCATTCATAAGTTGGCAGGCTTCCATGTAATAGTGGTCTACATCAATATGCTCTTCTCGATCAACTTTAATGCATATAAAATGTTGATTCAAGAACTCAATACAAGCCTCGTCTTCAAAAGTGGTTTCAGCCATAACATGACACCAATGGCAAGCGCTGTAGCCAATTGAAACAAGTATCAATTTTTGCTGGCTTTCTGCGGCTATAAAGGCTGCTTCTGACCATGGTAGCCAGTCAATTTTTTGAAACGCATGTTGCAGCAAGTAGGGGCTTGCAGAATGGATGAGGGCATTTGGGATTTTGTTTTCCAAAATATTATTGTAGTTTCGAATCGCCTTATGCAAAAGTACTTCTTTTTAGTGCTCAGTTTTTCCTTTTTTTTGGGACTTTCAGCCCAAGAAGAATTGGATTCAACTACCTATAAAGAGGATAGTCGACTTAAGGATTTAATCTGGATAAAAGACAGCGTATACAAGGTGTTTAAGACTAGGCGCTACACCAATTTAAAAACGTTTTATCCGTCCTTTCGTACCTACAGAGATTTTATCGATACCAGCGCTGCGGGTGATCAGAGTGATATTACCCAATTTGCCATGTACAATAATTTTTGGAACCGCATTAAATTACAGTTCTATAAATTGATCAAAAAGACCGACAAGGCCGGAATAGATTGGCAAAAAACAAGTTTGGATTCTTTTTATATTGATTCTGGTGTTGCTGGAGGCAATGGCTATGTATACTTGCATTGGATAGTAAAATACAATGGCAAAAAGAAACACCATGTGTCTGCTTTGTTTTTGCAAATGCATGAGTATTGGTTTTTGATGGATGAACTGCGCTATGGAGGGGTTGTTGTTGAGAAGAAGAAAAAGAAATCTGTTGATGCCGTTAAGAAAGGCTTAAAGGCCATTGAATAAGCTTTGAAAGTCTTAGTTGTTTATGTAAATTTGTAAGACATGTTAACCGATCAATACATCAATAATAGTATTCAGGCCCTTAAAGTGACGGATGATATTGATTTGGCTATCAATTATATGGAAGATTGTCAGGTGCATTTTTTGCCCGTTTTAAAGGGTCAAGAATTGGTTAATTATGTTGA
>JAURIG010000041.1 GCA_030832905.1 Bacteroidota bacterium | reverse complement strand
TGGCAAAGCTGGCAGCATCCATTCGGTTAAACGGTTTCTCCAAAGGCCAGCAAATGCAAACGCAAATGGCACTATGGTAGCCGCAAAACCAAAAAACAAAGTAGGTGGATGAATCACCATCCAATAGTTTTGCAACAATGGATTTAACCCATTGCCTTCTTTATAAATTTCTAAATAATTGGCCTTGCCTAATTTTTCGAGTACAGGAATTAACAAGGCTTCAGGGTTGTGATCGCGCAACAATTCAAAAGGACTGCTGCCTATTTTAATATCGCCCCAATGAAAGCCTAACAACATGCTGCCCAAAATGACTTGAGCCAAGGCCATCACAAATAGAACTGGTCCGTGCCAATCCTTGGCATTGTGAATCAATATCAAACCCAAAACTGCATGCCAAAACATCCACAATAAAAAGCTGCCTTCTTGGCCTTCCCAAAAACAGCTGATCATGTAATACCATGGCAACTCTGTTGAAGAGTGTTGGTAAGCGTATTGGTATTCAAAATAATGTTGGTGGATGATGTAAAACAAAGCAAAAAACACAGCCAATACCCCCACTGCATGCGCGTAAAAAAAGCGCTTACCCCACAACAAAAAATCGTTGTTGTTTTGATTGACTGCCAATGCATAAGACAACATTGAAAACAATGCTGAGGCAAAAGACAGAACCACTGCAAAATGGCCAAAGTTGCCAATCCACAAGTGTTCGTTATTAAAAATAATGGTTTCCAAGGTTTACTTTTTTTCGTATTTACTCGGGCACTTTTTAAGAATCTCTACCGCTTCAAAATGGTCAGATGTTGTATACCCAATTAAAACCACCTTGTCTGTTTTTTCAAGGTCTTGAGGTTTGGCATTGCGGTATACAATTTTCTTTAAATAACCAGTGGTATCATTGGCGTAAAACTCAAAATAATTAGGGTCTTTTTGAGGTTCATACACCATAGGCAGGCTGGTATTCAAAACCGATACAACATGCACTTTGCGTTGAGGATGTTCTTTGGCAATCGAATCCGCTTGTTTGAAGCAAACGTATTGACTGGTATCGCCATAAAAACTAACCGCTATACCAATGCCAATAGAAAGGACCACTAAAATAACTATGTGTACTGGTTTCATTAGGCTTGCTTTTCTAAACGGCTAAGTTTTTTATCTAAGCGAAACAAATACAATACAATCAATATAAAGATGATGGCAATAATACCTACCACCACATAAATTTTACCTGAAGCTCTTAGCATAGAGCCAGAGTTGGCAGTTTGTGCAAATGCCTGCATGCCCCAAACGAGCAGCGCCATTAAACTAAAAATGTGCTTTTTCATTGTCTTTATGAAGTTTAATCAAACGGTAACGGGTTCTGAGTTCGGCTATCCAAACAAAGAGCAAAGTCCATCCAACAACAGCCGGATAAAACACCATTTCCATATTTTGACTTGAATTGTACGTTTTAAAATTGACAGTATCCCCACTGCCAGGATGAATGCTTGATTGCGCCAACTTTGGCATCACCACAATAAGGGCTAAAAAAATTGGGAACACAAACACATTGTATACAGCGCCTAAGCGCGCACGCTTAGCATCGTCATTGACCGATTTTTGTATCATCCAATAGCCCCCATAAATGGCCATACCTGCTGCTACCCCGTTTAATTTTGGGTCATTGGTCCAGGCTGTACCCCAAGTGTTATAGGCCCAGAACATACCAGTAAACAAACCGCAAAAGCCCATGAGTAACCCCACATTGGTGAGTTCAGTTGCGTAAGCATCGCGCTTTGGATTGGGTTTGCTCAAGTACATTATGCTGTTCACCCAAGCGGCTAACAAAATCAGCATCATACCAAACCACATCGGCACATGGTAAAACAGGTTGCGAATGGTTTCGTCAAGGATACCAACGTCGGCAGGCAACTCAATGAGTAAGCCATACACCAAAGTGTACAAGACCAACAAGGCGGCCAAGGCTTTGTACCATGCTTTTTGTAAAAATTTCATGATGGACTAATACGCTGCGAAATTAGTCAAAATTTTAAGTATGGTGTATAATTTTATTCAAAAGGTGTGGATTTATTCTAAAGGGTTTTAGACCTTTGCCTCGCTTAACAATTATGCTGTTTAAATTTTTTAGAAATCTCTTGTTTTTAATGTCGGCTGAAACGGCCCATTATGTGACCTTAAATACTTTGCAATTCGCCCTTAAAATTCCTTTCATTGGTTGGTTGATTCGCAAGCAATACCAAAGCAATGCGGATGCTAGCTACCGTTTTGTGGGCATTGATTTCCCCAACCGTGTAGGCTTGGCCGCGGGGTTTGATAAAAATGCTAAATACTTAGACGTCATGAAAGCCCTTGGTTTTGGCCATGTTGAAATAGGCACTGTAACCCCTTTGCCTCAACCAGGCAATGACAAACCAAGATTGTTCAGATTGATTCCAGACCGCGCCATTATTAACCGCATGGGCTTTAACAACGATGGGGTTGAACGCATTGTTGAACGCTTAAAAAACAGGCCTAAGGGTTTAATTGTGGGTGGTAATATTGGCAAAAACAAAGTAACGGCTAATGAATTGGCCGTTGATGATTACCGCAAATGCTTTTTAGCCCTCTACCCGCATGTAGATTATTTTACGGTCAATGTGAGCAGCCCAAACACACCTGGTTTAAGAGCCTTGCAAGACAAAGGCCCATTAACAGAAATTTTAATGGCCTTAATGGGTTTGCGCAAAACCTTTGTTGAGAATGGTCATAAGCAGTTGCCTATCTTACTTAAAATTGCGCCAGATTTGAATCAAGACCAATTGAATGATATTGTTGCCTTAACCCTTGAGACCGGCATAGATGGTATAGTGGCCACCAATACCACCATAGACCGCGACGGATTAACCTCTGCCTATGAACACATTGGTGCAGGTGGTTTGAGTGGTGATCCGGTATACAAAAAATCAACTATGGTCTTGAATCATTTGAACCAAGCCTTTGAAGGCAAAGTACCATTGATTGGCGTAGGTGGCATTAGCTCTGTGGTTGAAGCCAAAGGCAAACTAGCGGCAGGTGCAGGTTTGGTGCAGTTGTACACTGGCTTTATTTACGAAGGACCAGCCTTGGTAAAAGCTTGCCAGAAACTTTAAAAGAATTTTAAAACAAATATGATAATGCCTACAAAAATTGTAGCCATTAAAATGCCTTTGCTGATTTGATCTTTATCAAATTTCAAGAACAAAAAAAACAGGGCTAAATTCCCAACTAAAGACACACTTAAAATGGGGGCTAACAAATGGCCATTTACATAGATATTGAAGTAATCAGCGAACTTAAAACCAGGATTACTGGCAAAAAAAGTGATAAAGGATACCACAAAAGCCGTTAAACAACCCAAGCTCACACCGAGTATCAATTCTCTTTTAGGACTCATAACAATTGTTTTAAATGTTGAATAACCGCATTAGACGTCAAATCGAATTTGGTAGGCACCACACTGATGTAATCGTGTTCAATGGCCCACAAATCTGTATCGTTGTCGTCTGCATCTAGATTGATGAATTTACCAGTCATCCAGTAATAGGTTTTACCTGATGGGTCTAATCGCTCGTCAAAATTTTCTGCGTATTTGGCACCTGCTTGTCTGCAAATGCGAATGCCGTTGATCTTGGGCGTTGCAGGCATATTCACATTGAGTAAAGTGCCATAAGGCAAGGGATGCTGCAACATGGTTTCTACTATGTGTTTGATGGGTTGTCTGCAAGCTTCAAAATCAGCTTCCATGCTGTAATCGCACAATGAAAACCCTATGGCTTGCACACCGTCCACGGCCGCTTCAACCGCTGCACTCATGGTGCCACTGTAAATGACATTGATGCTGTAGTTGGGTCCATGGTTAATGCCAGATACCATGATATCAGGGCGTCTATCGCAAACTTTATCTAAGGCGAGTTTAACACAATCGGCAGGTGTACCTGAGCACTCATAGGCCAATACCCCATCAAAAATATGAGAGCGTTTTAAGCGCAAAGGTTGAGACACCGTTATGGCATGCCCCATAGCACTTTGAGGTTTGTCTGGCGCAACCACTACAACCTCTCCTATGGTTTGCATGACTTCAACCAAAACCCTAATACCTGGGGCGGTTATTCCATCGTCATTGGCAATTAATATCAGGGGTTTAGACATGAATTAAAGCGATAAAGATTTACCGTAACGCGGCGCCAAATTCATGAGCATGTCTTTGGTCATTGCATCTAAATCATAAGCTGGTTGCCAGCCCCAATCTGCTCTTGCTTCAGAGTCATCTATGCTATTAGGCCAGCTGTCTGCAATGGCTTGACGGTGGTCTGGCGCATAAGTGGTTTTAAAATCAGGAATGAATTTTTGTATTGAAGCAGTAATGGCTTTAGGATCAAAGCTCATACCGGCTAAGTTGTAACTGCTGCGGATTTTAATTTGATCAGCAGGTGCATGCATAATGTCAAGCGTTGCTTTTAAGGCATCCGGCATATACAACATTGGCAACTCAGTATCAGGGCCCAAGAAACAGCTGTGTTCGCCAGTGGTTAAGGCATCGTGGTAAATACTAACCGCGTAGTCTGTAGTACCACCACCTGGTGCACTCTTATAGCCAATCAAACCTGGGTAACGCAAGCTGCGCACATCAACACCTCTTTTGTTAAAATAGTATTCGCAATAGCGCTCACCGGCTAATTTACTAATGCCGTAAATGGTATTCGGATCCATTACACAATTTTGTGGTGTGTGGTTCATAGGAGTATGCGGACCAAAAACAGCAATTGAACTTGGCCAGTATACTTTGCCAATTTTAAAATCCACTGCGGCATCTAATACATGGAATAAACCATCCATATTCAGACTCCATCCCAATTTAGGTTTGGCTTCTGCAGTAGCGCTTAACAAAGCGGCTAAATGATACACTTGAGTAGGTTTGTGTTTTTGCAAGACTGTTTCCAAGGCTTGTTTGTCCATGATGTCTAACAATTCAAATGGGCCTTGTTTGAAGACTTCATCTGGGCTCTGTCTAACATCAGACGCAATCACATGGGCATCGCCATAAATGTTGCGCAAAGCTTCTACCAACTCAGTTCCTAACTGACCACAGGCGCCTATTACTAAAATATTGTCTTGCATAATTGTCGTGTATATACCCTGCAAAAGTAAGGTTTTTTTTGAAACAGATGCATTGGTTAATCCACAGCTTTTGTAGTGGCAAACATGCCATGCTATTGGTCTAATTTGTATATCTTTGCCGGCGTATGTTCACCATCATCATTCCAACTTGGAACAATTTACCTTACTTAAAATTATGCATTGAAAGCCTGCAAAAAAACTCAAGCTTTCAACACCAAATAGTGGTGCATATAAATGAGGGCAATGATGGCACTAAACAATGGATAGAAGCCCAGGGCATAGAACACACCTACAGCGATCAAAACATCGGCATTTGCAAGGCTTTAAACCAAGCCTCTATTTTAGCTAAAACCAAATACATTTGTTACTTCAACGACGATATGTACGCCTTGCCAGGTTGGGATTATTTTATGGCTAAAGACATTGAACAAATTGGGCACGAAATGTTTTTTATTTCTGCCACCATGATAGAACCAAAACCCGGCAAAGATTTGAACATCATTCAAGGTCAAGACTTTGGCGACATTCAAAACTTCCAAGAGAAAGCCTTATTCAAAGCTTATAAAGATCTACAAATGCCTGATTGGAGCGGCGCCAGTTGGCCTCCAAATGTGGTGCCATTGAGTTTATGGGAAGCCGTTGGCGGTTACTCTGATGAATTTAGCCCAGGCATGTACAGCGACCCTGATTTTGCCATGAAACTATGGCAACATGGTGTGCGCTATTTTAAAGGTATTGGCGAAAGTAAGGTCTACCATTTTATGAGTAAATCTACTGGTAAAATTGTGCGCAATGATGGCCGCAAAACCTTTATGCAAAAATGGAAAATCACCCCTGGTTATTTTTACCAACACATGTTGCGCATGGGTCAAGTTTGGAAAGCGCCATTGCCAAATGCCTGTAAAACCAGCCTCTTGTATTGGGCTTCAAAATTAAAAGCTTTCGTAAAAGCTTAATCCACTATAAACGTTGTATTATAAGTTTGTTGAGCGTGTTGCAATTGCAAAACATATACCCCTTTTGGCCAATTTTGAACAGACAAATCATAAACTTCTGAAGCTTGATCAATGACTTTTCGGGTTTGTAATTGCCCCAGCGCATTGTATACAGTGAGCACATCATTAGGCAAAATCTGCGTGCGAATACTCAACACATCAGAACAAGGCTGAGGATACAGTTTTTGGGTCAAAGGATTGAATGGCGTTTGATCTATGCTGCTGCTGGTTAAGGCGCAGTATACTGAATTGGTAGATCCCACATATTGGTTATCAAAATACACCGATGCTGTATTGCGTAAAAAATACCCTTGCTTCAATGGCTTGCAAACAATTTTATACCCTATGTAAGCATTGCTATTGGTATTCTCAAAATCTTTAATGCTATTAGGAAACAATTTGATGTTGGGAAAATGCCAGATCAAAATGCCTTTATTGTTATTGTTAGGATCTGTTTGCACCTCAGTGTAATAGTATTTGTTACTACCTGTTTCTTCTACATAAGACATATCCAAATTTAAATCCAAGGTGTCAATAATTACCGCATAAAACACTGTATCTGCTCCAAAGTTATTGATGCTGATATTGTAGCGCAAATCATGCATTGAAGCATCCAAATAGGCAATGGAATCGCCGGCACTTGGGGCAGGGAAAATATCTTTTCGGAACGCTCTAATGCTCGGGTTCACTTGTTGAGCAATAGAGTCGGTGTTGTCTGACGGGAACACATCGTTATTGCTACTGATCATAGCCGTTACTTTGGCATCAAAAGAGGTGACTTGATCAAAGGCAGAATTGCTAGGATAAGCCTCGTACTGAATACTGCGTTTATCGCCTGGGTTCAAAGCAGAATAGGCCCAAACCAAAACAGAGTCATTGAGTTTACTACTGAAATTAGGGGTAGCCAATTCACCTGTAAACAAAGGATTTTTTTTGAGCACCACATACCCATTCAACTGGTTAGAGCCCACATTTTCGTAGGTAAGCGTGTAAGTTACTTTTTTGTCTTTTACCACCTGACTACCTCGGTTAGAGGTTATCTGCACTTTTAAGTCATTGAGGTTGGGAATGCGGTTCAGTGGGAATTGTATGCTGTCAACAGACAAACCAAAATAAACCGTTTTGAGCACGACTGTATCTGCGCAATTACTGCGCACTAAATTTCTAAAAGGCTTGATGACGGTTCTATAAGTGGTGGTATTTATATTGGGCAATAAACACTCAGCCATACCATTTTGATTCGAATAAAACGCTTTACCTAATACAGGAATGCGAATGAGTTGTTTTGGCAAAGGGCGCTCATTGGCTTCTTGTATGCAGTTGTTATTGGAATCTAAAAAGGTTTTGATTTTGAGTAAGGTGGAGGCAAATTCTAACCTTACCACCATGGTATTCGGATTCCAAACACTAATGGCCGGAGAGGTATTACCAACTGCCCATACATTTTGTTTATTGCAAGCAATGTGGAACACTTGTTTGTAGTTCAAGTTGATATTGTACCATTGGTTATTGGTAAGTAAAGCAACAGAATTGTGTTTGGATTGTGCACTGAGTTTAAAGTCACCGCTGAGCAATAACTGACCATTAAAAACCAAGATTTCACTTACCGCCAAAATCGAATCCATATTCAACTTTAACTCAATGAAATTTTGATTCACCTCATACAAGATTTTGTTTTTAGGACTTAAATCAACCCCATAAATCAAATGCCCTTTCATGGCAATTTTATCTAAGATCTTAGCATTGTTAAAGAAGGTATCGTTCTTGCCGAACAAGTTAATGCGGTATAAGTACTTAGACTTTTGCTGATTGATGGTATTGAACTCTCCGCTGATGGCTATGAAACTATCGTTAGAAGCAATGTCTTTGACAGCATTATCAGGCGCGCACAACACACATTGATCAAAATACAAACTAAAATTGATTGCATTGAATTTGGCTAAATTAGGAATGGTGTCTTGGTTGATGGTATAAAAGTTTCCGCCTAAAACTAATTTGTTTTTATGAACATCTAATGCATTAATAGTGGCAACAACGCTGTTATTGCGTTTGAATTGGGCAATACCCTGCCAACCTGAATTGGTAAATCTTACCAAGGCATTATTGCTGTTAAATGTAAAATTGCCAGCCAAGTAAATTTGACCAGCATACTTTTTAACATCTAATACTTCTGCCGTTTTATTGAGGGTTAAGAGCGGTAGCTTTCGCCAAACACTGCCTTCATTAACACAGACTTGCCAATAAGAATTGATGTTATCAGTCCCCGCCTTTGCTACCGTTATCAGTTGGTTGTCTGCAGATAGTAAACTTGGTTGACTTTGATTGTAAACCCCTTCCGGGAACCACACCTGAGCTTGGAGCTTAAAGTTCCCAAGCAACATCATGAGCAGAATACCTATGGTTTTTAAAAGACGCATCATTGTAACAAATATAAAAGTTTAAAATTCAATCCGTATTGGTAATTGTGTTGAACAGCTGGGAAGTTGGATTTGTATTGATTGCTCAAACCATATTGACCAAACAATGTGGTTTGCAACAATAAATGTTGACTGAGTTGTTGTTGTAAACTTACCCCCAAACTAGGCGCTAATTGAAGCCTTTGCTCTTGGTCTTTGAATTGGGCATAAGGATGCAGTATAAGATTGTCTGGATTCAAGACCGCATTGCCTTTGCTAGAAACGGTGTATTGAACATTACCGCCAAATTCAAACCCTAAAGCCGTGGCTGGTTTTACTTGGAACCACTGAGCAAACTTAAAGGGCACTTGTAGGTGTTGACGCACAATATGGGTTGATTGATTGATCATGGTATCGCGCGGATTCAACAAGAAATAGCCTACAATTTGCGTGCGACCAGGATTCCAAACAGGGATAGAATCGAATACTTTGTATTGGTAATTGAACTGAGCGTTTTCGTTTTGTTGCACACGGTTAATGCCAATACTGAATTGTTGGTTTTTGCTTCTCATACCCAACTCTATGCCTGTACTGAATTGAGTGCTGGTTTTGTCTGAAGCATCGCGTAAGTCTCTGTAGGCAGATTGACTGCTTTTTAAAGTTCTATTGCTCAAAGCCATACTTTGGTTAATGGCCACATAGTATTGCCATTGTTTGAGTGGAGGCAGATTCGGTAATTTGGCTAAAGCAGGCAAGGCTTTAAAATCTTGAATGAGGTTTAAATATTGAGGAAGCTCTGAAGCTGCAGTGGCCATGTGCGTAATGCCCTGCATTTGTAATTTTAAAATAGGGTCTTCTACAGGCAATGATGCAAGCGCTTGAGGGCCAGTAATTGTAAGAGGCGCATGCGTTATTTCCGCAGGCTTAGAATGGCTTACATCAGCATTGGCAATTGGGTTTTGAACAGTATTTTGAGGCGCAATCGGTGTTTGTTGAGGATTAAAATTACGCTCAGGCTCGGATGTTTTTGTAGCCAAAGGTTTTGGTTTTGAAAAGTCTGAAGCATTGGCCGCTTTAGTTGGGAAATGTTTAAAGCTTGTTCTTGGGGTTTGAACTGTTTTAGTGCTTGATTGACCGCCTTGACTGCTCGCACCTAACTGAGCTTGAGGGGTTTGAAATAAGACCGCTTGTAAAAGCCAAACTATCCCCAAACTGAATAAGACAAAAACCGCAGAGGCAGAATACCACCAGGCGCGTCTGCGGCGTTTGGCTGCTTGGTATTTAGCATAGGTAATGGTCCAATCTTGAGGGTCCGGCTCAATTTGCAATTGGCTTAATCGGGTGTTAAAGGCGTCGCGTTGGTCAAGGTGCTGCTTTTCTTGCTGCAACTTAGACCAAGTTTTGGCCCAATCTTGATCATTGACTTCTAATTCGAAATCATCAAAGAGTGGGCCTTGCTTAGTCGATGCATCTTCAAAGACAGACTTCTTTTGCTCTATCGCTTCAAAGTCTTTTGAACTGACCAGAAACGAGAGGTCCTTTAGCCCATCTTTAAACAATTCATCGATATGAATTTTCCTTTTCACAGTTTTAGTTTTTATATAGCTGCTTGCAGCTTTTTAATTTCAGTTTTCAAAATTGCGCGGGCCCTAGCCAATTGAGATTTGCTGGTACCTTCTGATATGTTCAAGGCTTGAGCGATTTCTCTGTGGTTGAGGCCATCGATTACATGCATATTAAATACCAGCTTGTAACCATTAGGGAGTTTGTCAATGACCATCAATAATTGACGTTCATTAAGTCCAGGATCAACAAAGTAGTCTTTGGCGAACTTTTCTTCTTCTTTGTAAAAATAATCGTCTCTAACAAAGGTGACTTTGCTGATTTTTTTAATCAAATCTAAAGAGGCGTTCATCATGATTCTGGTAATCCAAGTATTAAAACTGCTGCGGCCTTCGTATTTGTGGATGTTTAAAAAGACTTTCACAAATCCTTCTTGCATGGCATCGCGGGCGTCGTCAACTGAAGTCAAATAACGGCGACAAACCCCCAACATTTTTGGGGCGTATAACCTAAACAGGCGCTCTTGAGCAACCGGGTTTTCGGCTTTACATTGTGCGATTATGTCTTCGAGTTCCGACATGGATTTAGCTCTTTGACTGCAAAATAGTCAAAAGGTTGCATGGGACCTCAAAATATTTTTTTGGACTAGGGTTTTGGATTTCACAAAAAATGCCCTACATTTGCAGTCCTTTTTAAAATTTAGACGCCATGAAACGTACATTTCAGCCATCACAACGTAAAAGACGTAACAAACACGGCTTTAGAGAAAGAATGGCAACCGCTAACGGTCGTAAAGTATTAGCTGCAAGAAGAAAACGCGGCCGTAAAAGATTAACCGTTTCTGACGAAATCAGACACAAACGCTAATCTATTGATTTCACCCCTATGCAAAACAAGGGTGGACTTGTAAGGCTACGCCTGTCTAAATCTGAACGCCTCAGTAGCGTTAAACACATTGATTTCTTATTTAAGCATTGCAAGCGCATTAAGCGTTTTCCTTTGGCTTTGAATTATGTCTTTACCGAGCATGCCCCTGAGCCTATTCAGGCGATGTTTGCTGCACCTAAACGCCAATTCAAAAAAGCTGTAGACCGCAATCGGGTAAAACGGGTTATGCGAGACCGCTACCGTTTATTAAAGCCTGACTTTATAGCCACCATCGGCCAGAAGCAAATGCATTGCGCCCTTATTTACATTGGCAAAACTCTTCCGGATTACAAAGCCATTGACAAAAGTTTACAACTGATCCTTAAAGACCTTAAAAGCGCATGCGCATCGGAAAAGCCATTGGCATAGGCCTGATAAAATTTTACAAGGCTTTTATTTCGCCTTTGTTGCCGCCAAGTTGCAGGTACACCCCAACTTGTAGTCAATATGGGATTGAGGCCATCCAAAAATATGGCTTAATCAAGGGTTCATGGTTGACCCTAAAACGCATTGGCCGTTGCAGACCAGGAGGTGGTTCAGGCTATGATCCTGTGCCTTAAAGTGCTTATATTTGCCTCGATTGAAGACTTCACATACTTTAACAAAGAGCCATTTTATGAAGGGTTTACAATGCCCTAAGGCTTTGTTTTTAAATGTCTACAAACCCCGCTTAAAAACCCCTTTCAGTGCCGAAACCAAAGCCCTAATGACGGATGGCAGAAAGTTTGAAGCCACAGTGCGCGAGGCGTTTTTACCGGCCATTGATGTTTCTAAAACCTTGGGGCCAAAGTTCGCTGCTTATGCTCAATTCACTAAAGGCTGTTTGGCCAAGGAAGGCGATTTAACTTTGTTTGAAGCTGGCTTGGAACACAATAAGGTTTTGGTCTTGGTGGATATGCTAAAACGGATTGGCAACTGTTATGAATTGTATGAGATTAAAAGGTCTACTCAATTAACCCCGAGTATTTTAAACGATGCGGCTATGCAATACGTGGTGGCTAAAAATGTTTTACAAGCCCCTATTCAGAGCTTTGTGATTTTAAGGGTGAATGAGTATGATTACCAAATAACCGATATCAGCCAAGCTGTGGCCTCACTGGCCCCAAGTATCACAGCTGAAATCGAACAACAATTACAAATCTTAGCCCAAGGCAAGGAACCCCTTATCGCCACCGGCCCACAATGCAACTCACCCTACCCCTGTGATTTTAAAAATTACTGTGCGGGACTATTGCTGTAAGTCTAGGGTTTAGGGGCTCCTCCTTCACTATCACCTTCACTTAGGTTTCGGTGATCAAGATAGGTTTCGGAGGATGCAATAGGGGTTAGTTGGGAATTGGTTAATGGTTATAGGTAGTACTTTCCCCACCTAATAACCAATAACTAATAAATACTCTCTAAATGCTTCCCCTCCTAATAACTAATAACCAATAACTAATAACTACTCTCTAAATGCTTCCCTTCCTAATAACCAATAACTACTAACTACTCTCTAAATGCTTCCCTGCCTAATAACAAATAACTAATAACTAATAACTATTTTGTGTTGCTAAGTGAGAAAAGTTCACCAACCAGCCTTACGAATTTAGCCTTTGCTTTCAATTGTAAGCAATTAAACACTTTTGACCTCAAGATGATCTTCTAAATGAGCGATAAAGAGAGGATATATTTGCGTTACTATATAGTTAATATTGTAAGTTTCATTGATATGGTCAAAAGCCATTTCACTAATATCTCTATTACTATTATTTGAAATAACTTTTCCAATTTGTTAGGCATGGCAATGTGCAATGATCCCATTCTAATACTAAAATATATTGTAGTTTCTAGTATGTCATTTAACTTCAATAATGCTTCAATGAAAGCTTGAGATAGAAAGGAACTTGCAAATTCTGTATTGTTAGAATAGACAGCATATTTTTTTTCAAAAATTTCATTTTCAAATTTCACTAATGAAGGCCTAGCAGGATTGATTTTTTGAAAAAAATCTACACCAAATGACCGGTCTTCAACAACATCCAAAATAAAAAACTCATCAAAATCCAAATCAAATCTATAATAAAAGCCATTGAAAATAAGTGTGTCTCTTTTCTGACTTCTTGATTTTATCTCCAGTTGAGTGAATATAAATGGTTGATTATTATGAGATCCATTTATAATTCTTCCCATTTGGATTTTTGTAAAAATTGAAAAAAAAAGCTTACTTGTGTTGATTTCACTTTTAGTCAATTTATCTTTTGATGTCCAGTTTACTTTTAAGTCTAAATCATCTAGTAGTTTATTAATAGCATTTGCTGAATATTCTTTTTCGAATGTTTCTTCGAGTGTTTGAATAAAAAGACTATGTAATATATTATAAGAGATTGCCATAGCTATTAATGAAATCACTATTGACAAAATCCAACCTAAATACCAAGTATAATAAATAAAAAAGAAAAATGCGATTAATAGTATTGGAATTATTATATCAGAGCGTTTAGTTATAGTTTTGTTGATACCTCTTAAATGATTAAGAAAATTCAAATCTAATTTTTGAATGCTTTCTTTTATAGCCGATTCCATTTTGATATGATATTATTACACTAATAACTAGTTTTTAACGCATTTTTCAAAAAAAATGTTCAATATATACAATCATTATTCTCTATAAATTACTCGAAGGTGAAGAACAGACTTGGGACAGAATTAAGTGTGAGAGCAAGTGTGAGTCCGAATGTGAAGTATAATGTTCCCGCTCTACGCTCTCATTCTCACTCTGACCATCCCCTAGACCCTATCCCCTATTTAAAGAACACCCTCGAGACAAATAGGTAGTACTTTCCCTGCCTAATAACCAATAACTACTAACTAATAATTATATTCGCATCCATGGAAAGAGTAAAAATAACATTCATTACCATCTTGGCTTTAATAATTGGTGGTGCCGTTAATATGGGTATTATTGAATTGAATAACGTGTTGTTTCCGATTAAGGGTTATGACATGACTAAAATGGAAGATATCAATAGGGCCATTAAAACCTTTCCAGTGTGGCGTTTTATTATGCCGTTTTTGGCGCATGCTGCCGGCACATTTGTAGGGGCATTTCTTGCCGCTCGATTTTTAAAACGCAGAGCTAAATTAGCGGCTGGTATAATTGGCGCTGTTTTTTTCTATGGCGGCTATGCAGCGGTAAAAATGATACAAGCCCCTCTTTGGTTTGATCTAACCGATTTAATTTTAGCTTACTTCCCTATGGCGTATTTGGGGTATGTTTTGGGCAGACAACAATTGTTAAAGGCAGAAAACACACCTTACACTGCGTCATCTAATTAAACAAGATCCTAATCTCATTGACCCGTTTCATGGCCTAATCTGTTAAAGTAAGGCATTTTTTTGCTG
>JAURIG010000040.1 GCA_030832905.1 Bacteroidota bacterium | reverse complement strand
CATTTTTTACGCTCATCTAATAGTAGATACTACAGATGCTCAAACTCAAATTGACTGCAGAACTAGTGATGCTATAGCCATCGCAGTTCGTTTCAATTGTCCTATCTATACCACTGAAGAAGTGCTTGAGGCTGCCGGCATTGAAATTGATGAAGGCTATATTCAAAAGCCTGGTAGAGACGATGATGCCGGAATTCCAAATATTGGCGAACAACTTGAACATTCTGCTTTAAGCTCTAAATCAATAGAAGAACTTGAGGAAATGCTTGAAGAAGCTTTGCGCAATGAAGATTACCTTAAAGCCGCTCAAATTCGAGATGAAATCGACAATCGTTAAAACTTTTCTGGGTTTAAGCTTAATCAGTTTATATCTAATGGCCTGTCATTCACAAAATGAGCAAGCAGGTCTTATTGGTAGATGGCAATATTACACCATTACCAAAGATACGTCTACTTTCATCCCTGTTGGCAAAGACGATGTGTTGACCTTTAACGAAGATCAAACATTTGAGTACCATCTAGAATTAGCCAATAAACACAAAAAGGGTGAATGGCAATTCAAAGACCAAGCCATTCATTTAACCTATCATGATCCTGATACTGTAAGAATTTTCACTTTAGATATTATCAGTAAAGACCATCTAAAATTCCATGAAGGTTCGGTTGTTTTTGATTTGAATAGAGCTTACTAATTTCTGGGCACTTGGTTCAATAAATCCATCAAGCCATTTAAACGAATTTCATACATGGTGTGCAATAGCATTCCTAAGCGTCCTTGGGGCATGTTTTTAGATTGGTGCAACCATTCCAAATAGTGCATAGGCAATTGTTTGATGAGTAGGCCTTTGTGTTTTCCATAAGGCATACTGATGCGGTGTAAATCTAAAAGGATTGAACTGTCCATTATCGTTTTAAACTAACCGTTCCTTTTAGTTCCCCTTTGCTATTGTTAATATTGGTATAATTGATCAAATACAAATAGGATCCAGTTGGCACAGGTTCATGATTATACTCCCCTGTCCAAGCTGTTTTTGGATCATTGCTTTCAAATAATAGGCCGCCCCAACGATCGTAAATGCGCATGCTAAAGTCTTTAAACTGCAAAAGTCCATAGACCTTAAACACATCGTTCAATCCATCGTTGTTCGGTGTAAACATATTAGGTGCATATAGGTTTAATGGGTACTGGTAATGCACTATACTTTGATTAACACAATGGTTCACATCTTCTATCTTAAGGCTTACAGAAATCGTATCAGTATCATAAGATAAAATACGCTCTTTTTGATTGCTACCTGTTTGTCCATTTGAAAAATACCACCAGCGGTTGATGATATTACCTGGACTGATATCTTTAAATGCCAAGCACAGATTTGGTTCATTTAACCCAATGGAATCTTGAATTTTAACTTCAGGCAAAGCAAGCACATTAAAGGCGTTATTATTAGTCATTGAACTGATACATCCATAGATTGAAGTGGCTTTTACTTTCAATGCGTGCCATCCTACTGTATTGGCTGTATATGTGGACTTACAAGTATTGCCTGAAGCCAATTGATCTACAGACCAATCATATGCGTAAGTACAAGGTTGAGCAATTAATTGAATGGTGTCATTTAAACAAACAGAATCTTTATGCCAAATAGTAAACCAAGGTAAAGGGGCCACATAAACCCTTTTAACGGCGGTGTCTGCACAAGCATTATCTGCTAAAATCACCAATTGTATGGTTTTGTATGAGGTGTCTGGGTATTGAATACTTATGCTTGAATTATTATTGGCATCTAATGTGGGATGGTACCAAAAACGATTGTAGTTCCCTTGATATGAAGAGGCATCACTTAGCACAAACGATTGTTGATCGATACACTGAGTGCTGTCATTGATTGTGAATTGAGCTTGAGGCGATGCAATCACTTTGACAGGATAAAACAATGTGTCTTTACAATTATAATTACTATTACTGAATATTCGGTTGGTGTAGCTACCTATTGCTGCATACTTTTTAATTGGGGTTTTAAGTGTACTAAAGTTGCCATCTCCGAAATCCCAGTTCAATGTATATGTTCCAAAAGGCAATGCGCTGTTATTGGCATACACAAATTGATTTTGCTTAAAACATTGAATAGAATCATTGGCCCTAATCTGCCATTTTAGTTGTGGCCATAAACGAACTGGTTTACTGATGGTATCTGCGCATCCATTCGTGGTATTAGCTATTAATTTAATGGTGTAAACGGAATCATAAGTAGGGTATTTTAGGCCATTAATATGGGTAGCATTTGAGCCTGTTTGGTTGCCAAAAAGCCAAGCATAGCTTAATGATCCAGAGCTAATGCTTGATTGATTAAGCAAATTGAATTGATGACCCTTAAAGCACTGAGCAGATGCGGAACTAATCGCAAAATCTGCTTTGGCTTGTTCATAAACTTGTAAGCTATGTTTCACTGAGTCTGTACAATTTTGATTGGAACTAACTTTCAATGTTACCCAATACAGGCCTTTGCTAATAAAGGCATGTTGAGTGTTTTTAGCAGTGTCTTTAAAGGCATCGGCATAGGTCCATTGATACTTCATGCTACCCTTACTGAGGCTGCTTTGATTATTGCTAATAAACAGGTGACCTTTAAAACATTGTGTGGTATCATTGACTGTAAATTGCGCTTTAGGATTAGGGTGTACTTTAATGAATTTAAAAGCCGTGTCATTGCAAAAACTTGTGGCAATAACTGAATACCATCCGCTGTCTTTAAGCGCCATTGCAGGCAGTCTTAATTGTTGCTTGATGGAGTCTTTGATGGCTAAACCTTTATAATACCATTGGTATTGGGCATTAGTAGTATTTAAATCATTCACTTGTAGCACCAATCTTTGACCATTGCAGCGATTGGAGTCAGAACCTATAATTTGAATGCCAATATTAGGTGGTGTTTCAATTTTTAGTATGCTATCTAATACGGATGATTTACCATCAATTGTTAGGACTATATGCGGATAACCAGGCTGGGTATATCTTACTGAATGTGGTCCTTTTCCTGAAGCAGTTTGAGGTATAGCCGAAGCGCCAAATGACCATGTATAATTAAATCCAGAATACTCTGAGGAATCCACAATGCTTACAACTGTATTTGGGCAAACGCGTTTAGGTGCAACTGCAAATAAAGGCTTGAATTCAGGTTCTATATACAGCGTATAGTCTTCTGTTTGTCCATAATTCAGAGTGCTACATGGGTTTGTGCCAATCGCATTGAAATCACTGCGAATGCGCAATCTGTAGGCCTTACCAACCTGAAGATTTTGAGGGATGTAAATACTATCTAAATGGTTAATAAGCGCTGCTGCAGGTTGGTAAACCAATTCACCAACATCGGCTAAGTTTCCATTAGAATTGAAGTCGATAAAGGCTTTAACTTGTTCTTTATTCCATTGACCAGTGGTCACACTCAGCGCATATTTTTTACCACGTTTAACTTTAACAACATGGCTGCAAGTAAGATCCACATAGGCGCCTTCAGCTACTCTATCACCAGAACTTCTATTGAGGTTAGCAATACTCACATTGTAAATACCCAGACCTCCAAAGTTATTGGTTGTAGTGGTTACACAAGCTCTGATAACCGTATCAGTTACAGTTATCTTGCGAATAATCGTATCAGATCCTTTGCAATTCTCAACAATCAAGCGATAGCTATAGGTCCCTGGTTTTAAAAATTTAATATTGGGGAATTCTGAACTTGAATCAGTGGCATTAACATACTGTAATTGATTGGTAGAAAATTGCCATTCGAATCGCGTAGGAATATTACACGATTTTTGCTTTGGCTTAAAAATGGTGTTGATACATGCCACAGAATCAAAATCATCTATAAATGCATAAGGTTTTTGAGTCCCTTCATTGTATAATGAACCTGAGAAATTACCTTGGTTATAGGTTGAGGCATAGATGACACTGCAGTTACACTTTTTATTCGGTTCGTAATAAATGTCTAAATCAGTAATGTTAACTGAGTTGGGCAAGCCTTTGCTAAAGTATTTCCAAACACTCAATAAGGAGTCAGTATACCAAACACCTCCTCCAGATGTGCCAACATAAAGGCCCTTTTTGGCACTTGTTGTATCAAGTATTATAGACGATACATTATAAGCGAGATTGGTTAAAACTTGTGTCCAATTGCCCCCTTTGTTGACAGATTTATAAACTTTGTTTCCTATTCCAATGTATACTATATTCTGACTTTTAGGATCGGTTTCAATGGCATTTACAACACCCGTTATCGGTTTGGTTATAGTGGTCCAAGTTGGTGAAGTTGCATTTATATTGTCTGACCTAAACAATGTGCCATTGTAACGCGCGGCATAAAGCACATCAGGATTCGCTATATTGCTCTCTAATTCATTGAAATTACTATTATTAACCCCTCCTAAATTATAACTGATGCGTTTCCATAGTACAGGAGAGGTTTTGATGTTATTGCTTCTCCAAATATTGGTATAGCCAATAAACATGGTATTACCACTGCCCTCTTTTAATGTAAATGGGGTTACCCATGAGCCACTTTCGTTAATGGTATCACTGCCACTTGCAGTGTAGCCATTGTTGGCAATAGTGGCTTGAGCATTGACATTGAAAATTCTATAAATACTGCCATAGTATAATTCACCATAGCTGTAACGGTCATCGGTTTGATCAATCTCACAATCCATACCATCGCCACCGTATGTAGTATACCAATTTTTATTGTAATTGGCAGTACCATTATCTTGGTAGCCATTAATTAATATGTCTTTTCGAGTTCTCGAACTCGCCATTTTATAAATCTGGGAAATGGCTAAATTATTGCCAACAACTTGCCATGATGCCCCTTTGTTTCTAGAGGCATACAAACCGCCATCGTTGCCTGCATATATCTTTCTGGTTAATGGGTCTGATATCAATTCATGTTGATCCGCATGAATTTGATTCACCCAATATCCAGCAATTGTCCAAGTTTTTCCTGTATCATTTGATCTAAAAATATTGACTCCACCACAATAGACTATAGCTTGGTTGGTTGGATCGGTTACCATATCCATATCATACCAGGCTTGGCCTGCATTACCGCTTCCTGTGGTAGAATAATCGTGTAAATTAGGCGTTGTAGATTGGGTTCTAAAAAAATTACCGCTATCACGTGACAAATAAAAACCTTTGTGAACACTGCCATTGGCAATCCAAACATATACTAAATTTGGATCATTGCTATTGACATCAATTGAAGCTCTTGTGACGCCTGTTGTTGGTAAGCCAACTGAAAGATTGGCCCATGTTAGACCATTGTCTAATGAACGGTATACTAGACCATTGTTAGCCGCATAAACCACCTTTGAATTATTAGGTTTGAAGATGATGTCTTTAAAAAAAGTGCCTGCCAATACTTGTGTCCAATTGGCGCCTGCATTAACAGAACGGTAAATACCACCTTCGCAAGCAGCTAACAATATACTTGGGTTATTCGGGTCAATGATGAGTCGACCCACTTTGCGGTTACCCATGCCCGTATTTTGAATAAACCATGTGGCGCCAGCATTTGTGCTTTTAAATACCCCATAGCCAGCGGCATCTCCGGCGTCTCTATCTCCAGAACCAAAGTACATCACATTTGGATTTTGTTTGGTAATGGCTATGGCTGATACACCAAGTGTTGGTAAAGAATCAGTGTTCACTTGCCATGTTAGGCCACCATCTGTTGATTTCCAGACACCGCCTGCTGCAGCTCCTGCAAAAAGTGTATTGCTGTCTGTTGGGTGAATGGCTATTGCATTGACTCTGCCCATACCATTCATTTGTCCTGTATTGTTAATGGGCAATGCATTTGGGCCAAAACGCTTCCAGTTACCTTGTGTTTTACAAGGCCCTACGCCTATACCTTGTGCGCCATATAAGCTGTCAAAGTGATGCTTATCTAACCATTTCAGAATGGATTGTTGCTTGGATTGTTCAATTTGATCAGGGAAATTGCCATTGGCATCAACTAAATGTTCCGCTAACCATTCCCAACGTTTAAAGGCTTTCCAGCCACTACCTTTTTGTATGGTTTTATTGGACCAATACAATTCAAAAGCCCTTTTGGTTTGATTCAAATTGACTTTGGGATCTTGCATCATTTGTATCCAAAAAGGATAGGCAATAGTATCTTGTGAAGTTTGACCAAAAATAGGTCTAACTAATAATAACGATAAACAAAATAGAAAGGTAATTTTAACTTTCATAGGCGCTACACAAATATAATTTTTTAGTGGTAATATAAAAATCGTAGTATATTGCAACCATGTTAATCAGTTTTCAAGGTGTTTTGACCAATGCCGACGATAAGATTTTCAGTTCAGAAAGCCGTATTTACAAATACGGAGATGGCTTTTTTGAGACCATTAAGGTTATCAACAAAAAAGCTCAGCTATTTGATTTACACTATCAACGCATTCAAAGAGCAGCTAATTTTTTCCATTTGCCTTTGCATGAGCGTTGGACTCAACAATATTTTGAAGACCAAATTGAGTTACTATGCCTGAAAAATGGTTGGACCCACGCAAGAGCTAGAATTGTCTTCTACAGAGATGCCGAAGGCTTTTATGCCCCTACCCGCAACAAATGTTGTTTTCTGATTGAAATGTCTGAACTCAAAGGCAATTATCCTATCAATGATAAAGGACTTAGATTAGGTGAATATGGCATGATACTTAAACCCTCTAATTTCCTTAGCTTCTTTAAACCTTTATCGGCTATTCAATACGTGTTAGCAGGTATAAGTGCAACAGAACAACAACTGGATTCTGTATTGTTGTTTAATGAACAAGGTAGAATTGCAGAAGCATATAATGCCAATTTGTTTTTAATTCAAGGCGACGAAGTAATTACCCCAGCCTTATCTGAATATTGTTTGGATGGCGTTATGCGTCATTACATCATTCAAAAGCTAAAACAATTGGGCTACAAAGTTACTGAAACAGCAGTTACCGAAGAGGATGTGCTTTCCGCTGACGAATTATTTTTATCCAATGCGACCAGAGGGATTTCATGGGTTGAAAGTTATAAGGAACAGCATTACGGATTTTCTAAAGTATATAAAATCCACGCTGACTTATTCGGTCTTTAATACATAAAGATTAATTGATTTTTTCAAATATGACGATGTCATACATGCTAGGATTATCTGCTGGCTTTTCAAATCCATCTATGCGATGAAGTATCTTATAATTGGGATTATTAGCTAACCATGACAATTGCATATTGCCTTCTCTTACCGCTGAAAATCCATCCCAAATAACAATTACACCCTTGGCCGCCCAATCATTTTTTTGATCAATAGACCAAACTCTGTAAGAAGATTTCAAATCATAGGGATCTTTATCGAAATAAACATCGAAAAATGGCGATTGATGAATGATGGGTCTGTTCATCAATTGATTGTTTTTTAGCCACTCTCCTGCTTCAATAAAGTTCTTTTGGGTTTTGTCTGCTACCACAGAAATGCCAGACAATTGCCATGGTTTGGCATAATTGGCCACTCTATAACCAGTATACATGATTAAAAGCACGGCAAGCATATAAACTGCTGCCTGCACTTTTAAGCGATTGGTTTTAAGCAATTGATAAAGTAACATAAAATTGGCCACTGCCATATTGGGCACTATTACAGCCATTACTCGGGTCAAACCATGTGACCCTAAAATACCCAAATAATAAATTAAACTATGGGCGGCAAAATAAGCCCAGAAAATTAACAAATTCATTAACCAAAAGGTCTCTAATTTTTTTTTCGCAAAAAACCGATAAAGAAAGACCAAATTAGACAAAACAAAAAGCAAAGTCATAGGTATACCAAATACCATGGTAGACTGCTTAACATAATGAAACAGGCTGCCACTGCCAGGATCAAAGGTGCCTTCAACTTCTTGTTTCCAATAGGGATTATCTGTAATGATCCAGAAAATATGTTTGGTAATAGCAAAACCCAAAAGGTTCATCCCCAAGCTACCAATGAGTAAATAGGGCAATAATCGGTAGTGTTTTTTGAGCAACAAAAACAAAGCAATAGCCATTACAATCACAAAGCCTTCTGTTCTTACAAATGGCAAAAAAGAAGCTAAAACCACTGCACTTCGCAAATGATTGTACCCCCACAGGCTTAAGACTGCAGTTAGCATAAGTACATTTAAGGGTTCTGTTAAACCTGAAATGGTATTTGAAAACAGTATGGGTGTATAGGCTAACATAGCAACTAAAGCCCAGGTGTGATTATACCCCATTTTACGTAGCGTTAAAGCCAAAAGCAAACCACTTAAAACGACACAAAGAACATTGAAAAGTATCAGAGCAGGAAAACCAAACTGACAAATGACAAAAGTTAAACAGGTAAATACTGGCTTATTCCATTGGTCTAAAAATAAATCATGGTGTTGCAGTGCGCATTTTGAAATTAAGAAATGATTCCATGAATCAAGTCCGCCTTCTACCCCTTGACTCTGAGCAAATACAATCAAAAGCAAACCCAATACCGAAACAAAAGCCAGGTAATTGGCAAGTAATCCTCTTTTAATTTTAAAAATCAATTGGCGTAAAATCTAAATACCCTGTCAAGACCTTGTTTATCAGATCCAAAATAAACAGTATGGGTGGTGGTTAAGTTCATGAACAAATGGTTCACTAAACCCCATTGATAGGTGTATGTATCTTCCATATAAATATATGGGGGAACAATATCAGAATCAGCATCTGGCTTTTTCTCATTCAAGAAGGCATAATAATCATCCTGAAGACATTCGTTGTCATCTGAATTGGTTTTGACTTTACCAGCAAAGAATACTGAATTGGGAAATTTGGCATCTTTGTATGGTTTAAACATACATGATTTCTGCAAATTATTGCCGCCAAATGGGTTAACAATTTCTCTGGCTAAACTATAAGTGGTTTCTAAATTGTATGTGTCACCAGCAATATTAAACAACTCTAGCACTCTTGGAATCACGGCAAATTCAACCTTTTCTTGATCGTGGTAGTATAAGTAATAATATTTTAAAGCATTGGAATCCATGGTTTGATTGCGGTAGGATTGCTTTATGTTTTGAATCAAAACACTGGCAAATAATTCCCAATTGCTTAATTCTACAAATTCGCCTTTTTCAGTGAACACCAATTTATACGTTTCAGATCTTAAAAAATTAGGCTGGGCAGTTGGTTCATTGTATACCTTCCCATTGATTATCGCATCAGCATAGTTAAAATCCATTAAGACTTGTGAATCGTTTTTTTCTGTAACATTGAACACCAAATAGCTGGTATCGTATTGTATGTAATAAAAGAAACCATTAAAGTTTTGACGGAATTTGGTTTCAACCAATTGGTAAACCAATTTATCGCCTTTTTTATAGCGTGGCACAAAATCAATTGGGGATTGGTCCTGAGCATACAATGAAGGCCCCATCATGGCAAAAACACACAATATAACTTGAAGAGCTTGTTTCATTTTATATTCAAACATACAATATTTTTTTAAAAGAATTCGATTAGATTTTGAACTCAGAGGTGGTGTGAAAATCAATTTTAGGATTTTGTTGAATAGCTGTATTCAAAATCCAAGCCGTTTCTGCTAAAAATACCCAATTGCCATCTTTGTCTTTTACAATATTCTTTTGACGGTATTTACAAAACTCATCAATGGCAGCCTTATCTCCTGTCATCCAGCAGGCTTTAAAAAACGCTCTAGCTTCAAATCTACATTTGGCATTGTACTCATGCTCTAAACGGTATTGAATCACTTCAAATTGAAGTTCACCAACAGTCCCAATGAACTTTCTATTACCAGGATCTTGTCTGAACAATTGCGCTACACCTTCGTCGGTTAATTGTTCTATGCCCTTCTCCAATTGTTTAGATTTCATTGGATCCAGATTGATCAACTCCTTAAAGATTTCTGGAGAGAAAGAAGGTATGCCTTTGTACAACATTTTTTCGCCTTCAGTGAGTGTATCTCCAATTTTGAAATTGCCCGTGTCATATAATCCAACTACATCTCCAGCATAAGCGTCTTCCAAAAGTGCTTTGCTATCTGCCATAAAAGTGAATGGGCTTGGGAATTTCATGTTCTTTTCTAAACGCACATGGTAAAAGAACTTATTGCGTTCAAACTTACCTGAACATACTCTTAGAAAGGCAATGCGGTCGCGGTGTCTTGGATCGAGATTGGCGTGGATTTTAAAAATAAAACCTGAAAATTTATTCTCGTCTGGTTCTACCTTTCTAGAATCACTCATTCTGGCTTGAGGAAACGGCGCTATTTCAAGGAACTTTTCAAGCAATTCCTTAATACCAAAATTATTCAATGCCGATCCGAAAAACACAGGAGCAACCTCACCTTTTAAATAGCCGTCTACTTCAAAATCGCCATATACACCATCAATTAATTCAACATCTTGACGCAACTTTATGGCGTCTTTGTCTATTAATTCATCTAAAAGAGCGCTGTTCAAATCTTCAATAACGATTACATCTTTACTGATTTTGGTCTTATTAGCTTCAAAAAAATTAATGCTTTTGTCGTAAATTTTATAAACCCCTTTAAAGTCTCTACCGCCATTAATCGGCCAGCTCATGGGTCTAACTTTAATGTTGAGTTTTTGTTCGAGTTCGTCTAATAAATCGAATGGATCTCTGCCATCTCTATCCACTTTATTGATGAAAACAATTACAGGCGTATTGCGCATGCGGCAAACTTCCATTAAGCGCTCTGTTTGCTCCTCTACCCCTTTTACACAGTCAATAACCAATATCACACTGTCAACTGCTGTTAGGGTTCTATAGGTATCTTCAGCAAAGTCTTTGTGACCAGGTGTATCCAAAATATTTACCAACTTGCCTTGGTATTCAAAGGTCATAACAGAAGTTGCAACCGATATACCACGTTGTTTTTCAATTTCCATAAAGTCACTTGTAGCAGCTTTCTTTATTTTGTTTGATTTAACGGCTCCTGCAGTTTGAATAGCTCCGCCAAACAATAGAAATTTTTCAGTTAAAGTGGTTTTACCAGCATCGGGGTGACTGATGATGGCGAAGGTTTTGCGCCTATGAATGGCCTCAGATAAATTCACAGTGCGAAATTATTTAAATAATCTAAATAATACTGCATACTGTCTTAATTTTATATGGGGTATTAATCGTCTATAAAAAATCAAAAAAAACCTTGAATTATCCGTATTGAATAATAATTTTGTAAAGCGTTTTGAAATTAAAATCTGCTATATGGTGTATTTTGTTGTTGGGGGCTTGTACTAAGAACCAATCGGTTGTCCAAAACCAGACACCTTTAGACATGGATCTTAGCGCTATTATTCAATCTGATGATTACTTCAGAATGAAAAGAAAGAACGGTAATACTGGCGCAGACAGCATTAGCAAAAAAACCCTCTACTTTAAAGACATTAATGGCGATGCCATAGATGATACCATCGTGATTGCCTATAATGTTTTAAACAGTCGCTACAACATTCATTTCTCTTGTTACCCAGATAACATTACCCTCGAGAACATTAATGAAATTCAAATCAAAGACATCTCTGATCTCAATGGCGACAAATTTCATGAGATGTTGTTGTTTATTCAGTCAGAAGAGAGTTGCTGGGATGAAATTAAATTGTATTCTTGGAACCAACATTGGGTTGAAAAATACAGTGGCTTAACCTATCAATGCACAGAAAACACCAATCAAAATTATCAATTCAGAAAATTAGATGAACATAAGGTATTGTTAACAACTTATGGCATCAATAAAGATTCTATTGACGCTGTTTTAGGCGATACCCTTGAGAACATTATTCCTAATGCGCTCAACACCCATGTGATTACTTGGTAAATAAATCCTTTCAGAATCGGTAATGCAGCATTCTCAAATGCTCTAAACCTTTTTTGTTATCTGTTAGTTCATACAATTGCTTTAAGTTTTCATTGGCTAAGTTGAGATCAGGATCCAAAGAAAGCGCTTTTTCAAAGGCTGATTGTGCTAAAGACAATTCATTGTTATGCATGTGCAACAAGCCTTTATAAGCGTATACCTCAGGCGTTTTATTGTATAATTTAAGATAATCTGAAATAGCTGTTTCTAAATTCTGCCAAGCATTATGTTTGATGTAAAAACCAAGCAGCTGTAATCTAAAATCAAGTTGTTTTGGCATTTTCACTATGGCTTCTTCGTAATACTCAAGGGCTCTACTCACATTGTTTTTGTTATCATAGGCCTTGGCTATTCTATAAGTAGTCCAAGCATCTGTGCTCAGCCCCTCCTTTTTACCTTCATTTAGTTTAATTATTTCATCGTACTTGTTCAATAAGAAATACACATGAATCATTGTGGCAAAATCATAGGGTAATTGTGCATTCAATTGACTTGAAATAAGCTCAGCTTTTTTTAGATACAAAGGCTGATCATCAAATTTTTCATAGTAAGAAGCATAGGCTTCAGCCCATGTGGTTTGGTCAACAGATTTTGAGGTAATACAACGCAAACCCTTTAATTTTTGGGGCGATTTATAGGCCATAGGTTTTCTGATGTAATGGTCATGAACCGTTACATGTGGGATATCTGATGTACCAGTACTTGGCATATGACATTTAATACAATTGTTAGCCGCTGATGTTATAGATGCTTTTGGTGCTGAACAAGCAGCTTTGTTATGACATTGGGCGCAAGTGGCATTGAACTTTAGAGTGTTGGTAGCTCTAACTGATACATGCGGATCATGGCATGAAATACAGGTGAAACTTGGTTTGTTTTGACTTTGCTGAGCCCCAGCAATAAAGCATTTACTTTTTTGAAACCTTTCAGCGTGCGCTGCCATCACAAAGTCTTCCCCATCATAATACTCAGGCGAAAACTGATTAAAGGTTTCTGACAATTCCATACCTGGTTTAAAATCTGCAAATGTCTTATTGGGTCTCAATACGGCATTGCCTTGTAAATGGCATCTCTGACACAAATCAATTTGACGGGCCCAGGTTAATTTTTTAGGATTAACGATGCTGTAATCAACGGCTTTATTAATGTCTACAATCTGACCTGCTTGCATGCGCTTGACATGCAATTCTCCTGGACCATGACAACGTTCACAACTAATACCATGAGGCAAAGCATTGTATTGATTTTCTGCACCAACATTCAATGTTGGCAAAGCATTATGACAACTCATACACTCCAAACCAATTTTTCGACTAAATCTAGAGTTGTTGCCATTTTCAAAGCCTGGGGGCAAATCCCATTGTTGCTTTTGGGTATAGAACGTTAAGGGCGCTTGAAACAAGAACCCTTGGTCCATAATCATATGGGAATTGGTGTGATGACCAGAACCTATGATATAACTAATGCGCTCCGTTCGAGCATAGACTGTATCGCTATTGAGCAATCGATATTCCTTAATGTATAATATCCCTTGTTTGAAAAAGGGCAAATAATAAAAATCTTTATAGGTATCATAAACAGGTTTGATGGATTCAAACAATGCTGATGACTTAGTAACTGATGCAGAATCAAAACTCTGTCCCATGCCAGTTTGAATAAAAGTGGAGTACTTATCTAAGTGACAAGATTTACAAGATTCAATCCCAACATAATGAACAGCAGTATCGTGATTAAGGTATACACTTTGAGATCCAGCACTAGGGTGCTGTTGGCAAACACTTAGTCCAATTATGAGGCAAATTCCGGCTAGTATGCTTAACCATTTCAACCTCATAAACCCATTAATTCAAAGCTTGATAAGCTACCATACCTCCAATGAGGCTGCGAACTTGTTGAAACCCATTTTGTTCCAAAAACACTTTTGCAGCGGCACTTCTATTGCCACTTTTACAATGTATGATAAGCTCTGTGGTTTTGAAATCATTCAACTTGGGCAGTTCGTCTTTTAAATCTCCTAATGGAATTAAAATCGCTCCAATATTAAACTCCTCATACTCGTATGGCTCTCTCACATCTATTATAGTGATGTGTTCTCCTTTGCTTAATCTGTCTTTGAGTTCTTGAACGCTGATGTCTTCCATATTATTGAATAATGAGTTTTGTAGTGGTTACTTGTCCGTTATTGAGTGTACAATTCACCATATACATCCCTGGGCTTAAGGCTTTCAAGCTAAGGCTTTGATCCTCCATCACTTGTTCAGATTGCATCAACTTACCTGTTAAATCATAGATTGTAAAATAGTTTACACTTGATTTAGAAATGAATTGAAGGCTTTGACCTTGGGTGATTGGATTGGGGAATATTTGAATTGCAATTGGTATAGTTTGGGCTTCAACTTGGGTTTGTTTTGGCAAGGCCTCACCAATGATTGGCCTAATCATAACTGCTCCAGTAATGGTGTTGGATACATTTTCCCAGTAGCCATTTAAATTGTAAAAGAGATTCGGATTTCCGCCACCTTGATGCAAGTATTTGTAATTGCGATCATAGCCAATATTCAACATGAAATTCATGTTTTGCTGCCAACCAATGTAAAATATACCTTGATTCAGCACAATTGCAGTATCAAGAACGATGGTGGTAAATCCATTCAAAGAATCTGTATAGACAGCTGTTGGCATTGTTATGCGTTTTAAAATAACATCATTACTTGTAGTTGAAGCGGGAGGCTCACTAATGGTTTTCCAAATAATAAAATCAAAGGATTTGAATTGAATATCAGTAGCAGAGCGATTAAAAAAGACAGATAGCGCTCTTAAAGTATCTGTTTTAAACATCGT